>JAYUCR010000123.1:0-5369 GCA_043740165.1 Acidobacteriota bacterium
CTGAACCTCGGCCAGCTCCTCTGGTTCCTGCGAGCCCGCTTCCTGGTGGACGCCGTGGGTCTCGACAAGGTCCAGGGAAAACCGTTCAAGGTCTCCGAGATCGTCACGGCGATCGAAGGCCTTCTGGGAGAATGACGTCATGTCGACCACGAAACTGACGCGGGCCGATTTCACCAGCGACCAGACGGTCCGCTGGTGCCCCGGCTGCGGTGACTACTCGATCCTGGCGCAGGCGCAGAAGGTGATGCCGACGCTCGGCATCCCGCGCGAGAACATCGTCTTCGTCTCCGGCATCGGCTGCTCGAGCCGCTTCCCGTACTACATGAACACGTTCGGTTTCCACAGCATCCACGGGCGCGCCCCGACACTCGCCACCGGCCTCAAGATCTCCCGCCCGGAGCTGTCGGTCTGGGTCGTGACCGGCGACGGCGACGGGCTGAGCATCGGCGGCAATCACCTGATCCACGCCATGCGCCGCAACCTCGATCTCAAGATCCTGCTGTTCAACAACCGGATCTACGGTCTCACCAAGGGGCAGTACTCGCCCACGAGCGAGTTCGGCAAGAAGACCAAGTCGAGCCCGTTCGGCACCGCCGAGCAGCCGATCAACCCGCTCGGCATCGCCATCGCCAGCGAGTGCACCTTCGTCGCGCGCTCGGTCGACACCGACACGGCGCACCTCAGCTCGATGCTCGAGCGCGCCGCCAAGCACAAGGGCACGTCGTTCATCGAGATCTACCAGAACTGCAACATCTTCAACGACGGCGCCTTCGACGCCTTCACGGCGCGCGAGGTGCGCGCCGACCGGATGGTGGCGCTCGAGCACGGCAAGCCGCTGATCTTCGGCAAGAACCGCGACAAGGGCATCCGGCTGGAGGGCCTGGAGCCGCACGTCGTCACGCTGGGGCAGGACGGCGTCACCGAGAAGGATCTGCTGGTGCACGACGAGAACCGGATGGAGCCGACGCTCGCGTACCTCCTGTCCCGCATGACCTACCCGGAGTTC
This sequence comes from Acidobacteriota bacterium, assembly GCA_043740165.1. GTDB lineage: Bacteria > Acidobacteriota > Polarisedimenticolia > Gp22-AA2 > Gp22-AA2 > JAYUCR01. The sequence goes on from JAYUCR010000123.1 coordinate 1,007, forward strand.
CCTGTGCCGCTGGGGGTTTTCTACTCGGCCGACAGGCCGTGCCTCGAGGATGCGCTCGAGACGCAGGCGACGCAGGCGACGGCCCGGCTGGGTGCCGGAGATCTCACGCGGCTTCTGGCTTCCGGATCGACCTGGACGGTCAGCTAGGACTGTGTCTTTAAGGAGGGTGCTGTGACCTGTCCCGACTGCGGACACCCCAACATCGACGGGGTGGATGCCTGCGAGCATTGCGGGCAGGATCTCTCTTCGGTCGATCACGTCCGCCCGAAGACGAACCTGCACCGCGCCATCACCGAAACTCCGCTCCGGGAGCTCGACCCCGCCGCCGCCCTGACCGTTCCACCGAGCGAGCCGATGGCGCGCGTCATCAAGCTGATGCAGCAGAACCGGCAGGGGAGTGTGCTCGTCGTCGACGGCGGCAAACTGATCGGCATATTCACCGAGCGCGATCTGGTCAACCGCCTGACCGGCAAGCCCCGCGACCTGAACACCCTCCCCGTGTCGGAGGTGATGACCAAGGATCCGAAAGCCCTGCGCGAGGACGACACCCTGGCGTTCGCGATGCACCGGATGGCGATCGGCCACTACCGCCACGTCCCGATTGTCACTCCTGGGAAGCCGCTCCGGTTCGTTTCGGTGCGCGGGGTGCTGCGCTACCTGCACGAGAACGCCCGCTAGACTCGACGTCCAAACCATTTCTTCAGGTAAGCCATGATCGCTTCGTTGTCATTGGACTCAGCCACCAACAGTGCCAAGTCGTAGAGCTCTCCCTTCTCGACAGCGAGCGAATAGCCATTCATCTCCAGGAACGCGAGCGACGTGACGACTGCCGTCCGCTTGTTCCCATCGAAGAAAGGGTGGTTCTTCACAAGTGAGCGGAAGAGGCACGACACCTTCTCGGCCATCTTCGGGAAAAGCTCCCGCCCGTCGAACGTGGCCTTCGGAGCGTTGAGGGCGGCTTCCAGCATGGCAGGCACCAGCAGCTCGCGGCGCTCGCCACGCGTTGCCACATAGTACCTGTCGATAAGGTACCAACAGATCAGAACCACTTCGCTTGACGTGGGATAGCGCAACACCCGGGGCGGTGGAGTTCGACCCCGGCTCACGTGCTAATGCTTTGAAAGACGACGGAGGTCATCGTCCAGGCGGGCCACGATATCCTCAACCACCTTCCGAATCCTGGGGCTGAGTTCTTGCAGGATGGAGTCTCGCTGGTCGAGCTCCTTCTCGAGATCGCGGGACTTGGTGCCATGGATCGCTGCTCGCGCCAGCCTCTTCGTTTTCCGGATGTACCGTCTCATGGCTTCTGAAATTTACGTTTTGCTTGCCGGATTGTCAATGCGGCTTTGTGTCTGGTCTAGGAAATGGACACTACGGTGCCGAGGCGAGGCATGCCGCGGATGAGCCGTAGTCATCCAGTACATGGGTGATGATCGGCTCTTCGATATCTGCCTGGCGCGCCTTTTCCAGGACCTCCTCCGGGGAAAATCCAGCGGCGATGACCTCGTAGGTTGCAGGATGAAGAGCAACCCAGCGGCCAGCGAACTCATTGGCGAGTTTCACGAAGTCAAGATCGATTTCGTACATGACGCCCCGGAATGTAAGCGCGGGTGACGCCGCGAGACAACGAGAATCTCACTTGCGCCCCTGATTAGCGGTGATGACCGCCCCGGCCATCATGCGGCCGGCGATCTCCTTCACCAGTTTGGCCGCCACGATGGCCGTCATCTGGCCAAGATCCAGGCGCGGGTTGTACTCGACCACATCGGCGCCGATCAGGGTGCCACCGCAGTCCTGGATCACCCCGACGACATCGCGAACCGACAGTCCGCCCGGCTCCTGGTGCGACACGCCGGGGGCGTATGCCGGATCGATCGCGTCCAAGTCGATGGTGAGGTAGAACGGCCCGTCGACCTTGGGCCGGATGCCCTTGCTCCAGGCACGCATGTCGATGACCTCGACGCCGAAGCGATCGGCCTGCTGGCGGTTGTGCGCGTTCATGGTGCGGATGCCCGCCTGCACCAGCCGCGTCGCCAGCCCCTCCTCCATGACGCGCGCCAGGGGACAGGCGTGCGACAGCCGGTTGCCTTCGAAGGAATCGTAGAGGTCGGGGTGGGCATCGAGGTGCACGATGGTCAGCGGCGCCTTGGAGGCGTTGACAGCCCGCAGCACGGGATAGGTGACGGAGTGGTCGCCCCCCAGAACGATGGGGCGGAAGCCGGCCGCCAGGAGCGGCGCCATGCCGGCCACGATCGGCTCGACCACGTTGGGGATGTCGGGAAGCGCGAGGTCGCCGCCGTCGGTCAACCCACCCGGTCCGAGGATATCCACGAGCAGTTCGGTGTATGAGTTGCCGGCCGGGGAGTTGAGCGCCGCGCGAATGGCCGGCGGTGCCTCGGCCGCACCACGCAGGTAGGACGACGCGGCGTCATAGGGAAGCCCGATGAGTCGCGGCGCGTTCATTGGCGCATCATCTACGGACATGACCCGCGACGCAAGCGCCGGCATGCCGAAGGCCGCTTCCCGCGCAGAGCCCGTGGGGCTTGTGTTTCAACGGGGACCTGGGCTAGCTTGAAGCCCATCGCGTTCATGCTCTTGTCGACCAGGGAGGCCCCCGTGAAACTGCTCATTTCTCTTGCGCTCATCGCGACGACCGCGCTGCCGGCCCTCGCCGCCAAGCCGGTGCCGAAGACTGAAGGGGTCCCGCGCTTCGGCAATGTCTTCCTGATCATCGGCGAGAACACGGAGCTGATACAGATCAACAAGCAGATCACCCCCTACCTGGCCAACGACCTGGCGGTCCGGTCGGCGTGGCTGACCCACTACTTCGCGGTCACGCATTTCTCGCTCGCTAACTACGTCGCCATGACCTCGGGCCAGTTCACCGCCTGCCACCAGGGCGACTACGGCCCGGGCGACTGCCACCAGCACATCGACAACCTGTTCTCCCAGCTCAACGCCGCCGGAATCTCGTGGAAGAGCTGGATGGAGTCGATGCCGGAAGCGTGCGCCATCGCCGACGCCGGCACGTCCAAGACCTTCAACAGCTACGACGTCAAGCACAACCCCGCCATCTACTACGACAACATCGAGGGCCCGGACGGGGTGTGGTCGGCGTCGTCGACCTCGACACTTTGCCAGGAGCACGTGGTGCCCTCCGGCGCCACCGCTGCCAACGACATGAGCGCGTTCGACGCCGCGCTCGCGAGCCGCCGGACGCCGCGCTTCAACCTGATCGTCCCCAACGAGTGCGAGAACGGCCACGACTCCTGCCAGCCCAACCCGCCCTCGGCCACCGGCCAGTTCGACGAGTTCCTGCGGCGTGAGGTCCCGAAGGTCCTCGCCTCGCCCGCCTTCGGCACGGACGGCGTGCTGATCATCACCTTCGACGAGGGCACCTTCACGGCCGGAGGCTGGGGCGCGGGCGGCTCGGCGCCGTGCGACGCCTGGGTCGACTGCCCCAACCAGTTCCGCGGCGGGGGAAATGTCCCGTTCCTCGTGATCAGCAATCTAACGAAGAACGGCGTGTACGAGACGTACGTTCACGATCACTACAGCCTGCTGCGGACCCTCGAGGACGGGTTCGGGATGCAGCAGTACCTGGGGAACGCCGGGTCGACCCACCCGATCGTCGACATCTGGAAGTGAGGATCGGCGCCAGCGACCGTGGCCAACTGATCGAAGTGAGGGTAGCGCTCACGGGGCCCCGCGACAGTTGATGAGTACCGGGGCCTAAGAGGTTGGTGCCGAAGACAGGACTTGAACCTGCACGCCCCGGAGGGCACTAGACCCTGAATCTAGCGCGTCTGCCAGTTCCGCCACTTCGGCACTTCACCGAGGGGCGAAGCATACCAACTGGCGTCCATGGCCGCAAGCATCGGCTTGCGGGCTCGGCGGGCCGCATCCTGTGTTAGGGTCGGCGGGGCCGAAGGGCCGACCATGAGCGACGCGAGCGCCCTGGAGGCGCGGATCCTCGAACTGATGCGGAGGCGCGAAGCCCGCCCCGAGACGGCGCGGGAGTTGATGCGCCGGATGAAAATCGATGCGGACTCGCGCGCCGCCTTCCGGCGGTCCCTGCGGCGGCTGCTCTCCGATAAGGCCATCGTCCGGGTGGGGCGCAACCGCTTCGGCATCGCGACACCCGCCGCCACCTCCGGTGATGGTGATCGCTCGCGCGGCCGCAGGTCACCGGGGTCCCGGCCGGCGCCGCCCTCCAGTGAGGCCCCTCCCTCACGACAGGCCACTGGCGCAGGCCACCTCATAGGCCAGCTCCAGATCCACCCGCGCGGCTTCGGCTTCGTGACGCCGGACGGCCGCGGGCGCGACCTCTTCATTCCGCCGCCCGGGATCGGCGACCGGCGCG
>JAYUCR010000124.1:0-2184 GCA_043740165.1 Acidobacteriota bacterium
CTCGTCGCCTGCTGGGGGCTCTGGATCGCCGTGCCGCTGGCGCTGTTCCTCGTCCGGTTTGCGCGGCGGGCCGCGGAAGCCTTGCGCGATGATCCGGATCGGGCCGCCTGCGCCGCCGGTGCCGCCACCTTCCTGCTGCACAACGGTGTCGATTTCACGCTGTACCAGCCGGGGATCGCGGCGACTGCCGCGCTCCTCGTCGGTATCACCCTCGGGGGCAACACCCGCGGGCAGGCGGACGGAATCTCCTCTTCATGGAGGCGGCGGGGGATCCGGATCGGCCTGGCCGGAGCGGCGGTGATACTCCTGTGGCATGCGGTCATCCCCGACCGGGCGGCCAGTCTCATGGCGGCGGCCCAGCGGCGCGCCGCGGCGGGCGACGCTTCGGGGGCCGCGCGCGCGGCGCGGCGCGCCGCGGAGATCCGCCCGGGAGATCCCGATCCGCAGGCCTTCCTGGCGCAATGGGTTCTCGTGCATCACATGAATGACGCGGCGATGCGGCAAAACGGGGAGGAGGCGGCGGAACGGGCGCTCCGCCTCGACCCCGAGCAGGCGGTGCTGCACCACACGCGCGCTCTCTACCATGCAGCCGCCGGCGAGGTCGGGGCCGCCTACCGGGAGGAACGCCGTGCGCACCTGCTTTTTCCTCTCAAGCCGGATTATCGCGTCTTCGCCGCGGGAGAGAGGGAGCCATCGGCAGAGGCCGGTCGTCCGTCCGAGCCGGGGGAGGCGCGATGAGCCGGATCGCCCGGATCCTGGCGGTCCTACTGCTGATCGCGGCACCGTTCGGAGAGGGGGGGCGGGCGCCGCTTTCCCTTGTCTGTCTCCACACGCTCGCCCTGGGGCTGGCCCTGGTGGCGGCGTGGCGGTGCCTGGTCATGGAAGGCGGGCGGCCAGCCGGTCCCGGCAGCGGCCTCCTGCTCCTGCCCGGCGCGGCCTTCGCCTGGTCGTGCCTCGCCGCGACGCAGGCCGTCTACCCGTACGCCGCCTGGCTCGGGATCCTGGATCGCTCCGCGGCCGTCGCCGCACTGTTCGCCGCCGTCATCCTTCTGGGGAACGCCGCCGATCTCGTCCTCATCCGAAACACCGTGGTCGCCTCGACGGCGGTGCAGTCCGTCGTGGCGCTCGCCTTTGCGACGAACGGCGGGCCGGCCGAAGCCGCGCGGATATTCGTCAATCGCAACCACCTCGCGGCCTATCTGAACATCGGCCTTCTCCTGTGCGTGGCGGCGACGGAAGAGGCTCTGCGCGGCGGTCCCAGGCGGCGCGTGCTGGCCTTCGGCGGCCTCGTGGCGCTGCACCTGGCGGCGCTCCTGCCGCTCCAATCGCGCGGCGCTCTCCTGGGGCTGGCGCTGGCCCTCGCGCTGATGATCGCTCTGCGCTGGAGCCGCTGGCCCGCGGCGGCGAGAGTCTCGGTCGCGACCGCCGCCCTTTTGGCACTTCTGGCCGGAGGCTTGCTGATCCAGCGACGCTTCGAAGCGAACGCCGATCCCGATCGCTACCGGCGTCTCGACATCTGGCGGGCGACGACGGACATGATCGGTTCCCGGCCGCTGCTCGGTTTCGGTCCCGGGTCGTTCCCTCACGAAGCACCGCGCCACAACTTCGCGCGGCGGATCGATCCGGTGCGCTATGGGCGACAGTTCAGCGGCGCGCACAGCGCCGTCCTGACCGCAATCGCCGAGGACGGCCTCCCGGCCGCGGCCGTGGCACTCGGGTGGGTGATCGGCGGCAGTGTGCTCCTGCTGCGGCGCCGGCGGCCCGATGCGACCTCGGCGGTTACGGAGGGCGTGGGGCTGGCGATCGCGGCGCTCCTGGCGCAGGGGCTGGTGGAAGATCTTCAGGAGCGGCCGGCGATCATCCTGACCGCCGCGCTGCTCCTCGGAAGCGCCGTCGCCTCGACGCGGCGCTTCACCCTGCGCACGGTGGTCCCTGTGTCGCGGCCGGGGAGCAGGCTCGCCGTCGCCGCCCTGACAACACTCGCGGTGACCGTCCTTCTTACGGGGGTGCTGCTTCCCTATACCGCGTACCGGGAGGCCGCGCGCGCCCGCGCGGCCGGACGCGCCGGGCTTCCGGCCATGCGGCGAGCGGCTCGGCTCGATCCCGCCAACGCCGAATACCATCTCGATCTCGCCATGGCGGCTCTCAACTCGGGCCCGCCCACGGCCGACCGCTATGCCGAAG
>JAYUCR010000125.1:0-12960 GCA_043740165.1 Acidobacteriota bacterium
TATCCCGGCTTCGTGCGGGAGGTCGAGGCGGAGAGCGGAGTCGAGGTCGACCTGCAGGAAGCCGGGGCGCTCCTGGTCGCGCGCGACGCGGCCTCGGCGGCCGTGCTCGAGGAGACGCACCGTGTCCAGCGCCAGGCAGGATTGCCCGGAGAGCTCCTGGACGGACGCGGGCTGCGGCTCCGGGAGCCGGCGATCACCGACCGGGCCGTCCGCGGAGTGCACCTCCCTCTCGAGTGGAGCCTCGATCCGCCGCAGATGGTCCGCGCCCTGCGGATCGCCGCGGAGCGCGCCGGGGTCGAGCTGCTGGAGCGTCGGGAGGTGCGCCGCATCGACGTCGAGGGCGGAAGGGTCGCCGGCGTGACGACGGCGGAGGGAATCCGCTTCGCGGCCGGGCAGGTCGTGGTGGCGGCGGGCGCCTGGTCGGGCCTGCTGGAAGGGGTCATCGCACCGCCTTTGGAGCCGGTGCGCGGCCAGATCGTCTGCTTTGAGGCGCCCGGCCGCCTGCGCCACGTCGTCGCCGATGAGGCCGTCTACCTCGTGCCCCGCGGCGACGGGCGGCTTCTCGCCGGCAGCACCATGGAGCGCGTCGGCTTCGACCGGCGGGTGACCGCCTCCGCCCTCGCCGGCCTCGCCGCCGCCGCGATCGATCTGGTTCCGGCGCTCGGGGAGGCCACCTTCCGGACGGCGTGGGCCGGCCTGCGCCCCGGCACTCCCGACGGCCTGCCGCTGATTGGCGCGGGCGGGATCGAGGGCCTGTTCTATGCGTGCGGGCACCTGCGCCACGGCATCGTCCTGACCCCGATCACGGCGCAGACCGTGGAACGGCTGTTGCGCGGCGCCGATCCAGGGGTGGCGCTGGAAGCGTTCTCACCGCAACGCTTCTCCGGCCCGGGTTAGCAACGCCGGGGACGCTACTTCTTCGCGCGCTGGCGCTTTTCGAACTCGGCGAGAAAATCGACTTTCAGCTTGTCGACCAGCTGACCGCGGCGATCGTAGAGGCGCTTGAGCGGGCGCGGCTTGACGCGCGCCAGCGCGTAGGCGGTGATCAAGGGGACCGCGATCGTCGAGTCGGTGTAGACGACGACCGAATCGCTCAGCTTGTCGGGATCGACCTTGCCCCACGACACCGCCTCGGCCGGCGTGGCGCCCGACAGCCCGCCGGTGTCCGGGCGCGCGTCGGTGACCTGTATGTAGAAATCGTGGCCGCGATCGGCGAGGCCGAGGATCTCCTGGATCTGCGGCTCGGTCTGCAGCACGAAGTTCTTCGGCGACCCGCCGCCCAGGATCAGGATGCCGCTCTTCCCCTCCCCGCCCGCGGTGTAGCCGCTCTTGGCGGCGTACACGATGGCGGCCGTCTCGTTGACGTCGCGCGACACGTCGACCCGGGGCCCCACGCCGCGCATCGTCAGCTCGGCGATGTTCATCCCGATCGACGAGTCCCCCGGCGACGAGACGTAGCACGGCACGCCGGCGCGGTACGCCGCCGTGAGCACGCAGGTGTCTTCGATCCCGAGCTCCTTCTCGCGCGCCGCCAGGTACTTGCCCAGGAGGTAGTGCAGCTCCGCCGTCCCCATCTCCTTGGTGAACGCCTTCTCGGCCATGATGGTGCGCAGGTAGTTGTCGGTGTCGAGCAGGACGTTGTAATCGAACAGGATGTCGTAGATGCGGATGATGCCCTCGCGGCGCAACAGCGCGTCGTCGATGGCGTGCGTGCCGCGGTGCAGCGACATGCCGAGACCGAAGTGGGTGTCGTGATAGAGATTGGCGCCGGTGCTGACGATCCAGTCGATGAACCCCGCCTTGATGAGCGGCAGGATGCAGGATCGCCCGACGCCGGCGGGGGTCAGCGCCCCCGAGAGGCTGACGCCGACCGTCACGTCGTCCTGCAGCATCTTTTCGCACAGGAGGCGGCAGGCCTTCTGCAGCCGGCCTCCGTTGTAGGCGAGGAAGGTGCCGTCGATCAGCGCATCGATCTTGAGATCGCCGCGGATGGGATCGGGATAAATTCTCTGACCGCCCAGGAAATCTTTCTTGTGCGCCATCGCACGCCCCCCCGGATGAAGCGCGAATGCGCGCCAAGCGCGCGAGTGGCGCGGATGATACCACGCGCAAATTTGCAGGCGCAACGGGCGTCGGAGGGGATCAGCGTGTGGATCGCGGCGGGCGGAGCGTCTCCTGCACGCGCTCCTTCGGGGGCGGCGGCGTCCAGCCGGCGGCGCGCGCCGCGATGATCTTGTCGCGCACGCGCACGAAGGTGGCGTAGAAGCCGGCCTGCTCATCGCGGGTCATCGGGAGGCGCCGGTCGCGCAGATCGCGGCAGACGTTGAACGCCTGCTGCAGCAGGTCCGGCTCCTCCTCCGCCGCGGCGGCGCTTTCGTAAGCCGCGATGAGGGTCAGGAAGACCGGGACGCTGTCCGGCTCGACGTCCTTCGCCCACCCGAGCGACTGGATGGCGCCCACCCAGTCGCCCTCCTGCAGGAGGTGCTGCCCCTCGTCGAAATAGGCGCTCGGCATCGTCCGGATCGACCGGCCGGCTGCTTCAGGCGGAGAAGGACGAGCCGCAACCGCATGTGCTCTTGGCATTCGGATTCTGGAAGACGAAGCCGCTGCCGTTGAGTCCGTCGGTGAAGTCGAGGGTGGTGCCGTTGAGCACCAGGTAGCTCTTCTTGTCGCAGATCAGCTTCACGCCGTGTTCATCCTGGATCTTGTCCTCCGGCGTCGTGTCCTTGTCGAAGTGGAGCTTGTACGACATGCCGGAGCAGCCACCGCCCACCGCCGCGATGCGCAGCCCGTGGCCTTCCAGCCCCTCCTTGGCGATGAGGGCCTTGATCTGTTCCGCCGCCTTTTCCGTGACGTGAATCATGTCTGAATGCCTCCCGTGTGTGCTGATTCCTGGATGGATGTCGTGCCGAGCTCCTTGCCGCGCGCCGCCCGATACAGGGGCGAGATCTCGCGCAGCCTCCCGACGCTGGCCACCACGCGCCCGATCACGTCGTCCACCTCCTGCTCGGTGTTGAAGCGCCCGAGCCCGAAGCGGAGGGACGTCTGCGCCATGTCGTCCGACACGCCCATCGCCTTGAGGACATGCGACGGCTCCCGTTTCTCGGAAGTGCAGGCCGATCCGGAGGATACCGCCAACCCGTCGAGCGACAGGAGCAGCGCCTCCCCTTCGACGTATGCGAACGACAGGTTCAGATTGTTCGGCAGGCGCTCGGTCGGGTGGCCGTTCAGCGCGATCTCCTCCACCTGGCCCGTGATGCCCGCCTGCAGCCGGTCGCGCAGCGCCGCGACCCGACGCGACTCCGCCGGCATCTCGGCGCGCGCCAGCTCGAGCGCCGCCCCCAGCGCGACGATGCCCGGCACGTTCAGGGTGCCGGATCGCAGGCCGCGCTCCTGGCCGCCGCCCCGCACGAAGGGCTCCAGGATGACGCGCGGGTTCTTGCGCCGTATGTACAGCGCCCCGATGCCTTTCGGGCAGTAGATCTTGTGCCCGGTCATCGACAGGAGATCGATCCCCATCGCCTGCACGTCGATCGGGATCTTGCCCACCGCCTGCGCGGCGTCGGTGTGGAACAGCACGCCGCGCTCCTTGCACAGCGCGCCGATCGCGGCGAGCGGCAGGAGGGTCCCCACCTCGTTGTTGGCCGCCATCAGCGACACCAGCACGGTGCGCTCGGTGATCGCCTCGCGCACCCGCTCCGGATCGACGCGGCCAAAATGGTCCACCGGCAGGACGGTGAGGCGCGCCCCGCGCGCCTCGAGATCGCGCGCCACGTCGAGCACGGACGCATGCTCGGTGGCGGCGACGATCAGATGATCCCCCTGGTGGACGTTGGCGCGCATCGCCCCGGCGAGCGCCATGTTGTTCGATTCCGTCGCCCCGGCGGTGAACAGGATCTCCTTCGGGTCGGCGTTCAGGAGCTTCGCCACCTGCCCGCGGGCCCGCGTCACCGCCTCCTCGGCGCGCCAGCCGAACGCGTGCGTGCGCGACGAGGCATTGCCGTACTCGGTCGTGAGATAGGGGAGCATCGCCTCGAGCACCCTGGGATCGGGGCGCGTCGTGGCGTGATTGTCCATGTAAATGGGGCCGCTCATCGTTTCATCCTTGTTCTCACCCTCGAAGATCGCTGACGTGGGTGCGGGCCAGCGTGTCCAGGATCCGCTTCTGCACCCGGTGCAGCGGAGTCTTCACCGTGCAGGATTCGTCCTGCGCGCACTCCCCTTTGCACGGATCGAGGCACTCGAGCATCGCCACCGGGCCCTCGATCGCCTCGATCACCTCGCGCAGCGTGATCTGCGATGCCGGCCGGGCGATCCGATACCCGCCCTTGGTGCCGTGCAGCGACGCCACGAGCCCGGAGCGCGCCAGCCGTTGCAGGAGCTTCGCCATCAGCGCCGGCGGGATGCGGTGCTCGAGAGCGATCGCCCGCGCGCTGCGGCAGGTGCCGCGCGGCAGGAGCGACAGCCGGCGCATCGCCATCAATCCGTAATCCGTCCGCTTGGAAAGCCGCAGCATCTCCGGCCTCTCGTCCGCACCGCCTCTCGAGGCCGGCCGGAGCCCATATGCGACAGTGATGGTCTTATATTAAGGACGGTGGCGCGGCCTGTCAAGACGCCGCGGCCGGCGGCTCCCCGGCAACCGCCTGGCGGGCGTGCCGTTTGGCGTGATACGACGATCGCACCAGCGGTCCGGCCTCGACGTGGAGAAAGCCCAGCGCCCGCGCCTCGCCGCGCACCGCCTCGAACTCCTCCGGCGGCACGTAACGCGCCACCGGCAGGTGCTCGCGGGTCGGCCGGAGGTATTGCCCGAGGGTCAGGATCTCCACCCCCGCGGCGCGCACCGTCTCGAAGGTCGAGCGCAATTCGGCGCGCGTCTCTCCCAGCCCGAGCATGAGGCCGGTCTTGATCAGCGGCCGCGGCGCCGGGCCCCGGAGCGCGACCGCCTTCTGCAGCAGAGCGACCGATCGCTCGAACCGCGACCCGGGGCGCGCCTCGGGGTAGAGGCGCGGCACCGTTTCGATGTTGTGGCTGAAGACGACCGGGCCGGCCGCGAGGATCACCTCCGCGGCCCGCGGCACGCCGCGAAAATCCGGGGTCAGCACCTCGACCTCGCAGCCCGGGCTGCGCCGCCTCACCGCCTCGATGACCGCCGCGAAATGACCCGCCCCGCCGTCTGGCAGGTCGTCGCGATCGACCGAGGTGATGACGGCATGTTCGAGTCCGAGCCGGGCCACCGCCTCGGCGAGGCGCTCCGGCTCCCGCGGGTCGACACCGGTCGGCCTTCCGGTGGTGACGGCGCAGAATCCGCACCGGCGCGTGCAGACGTCGCCCAGGATCATGAAGGTCGCCGTGCGCTCTCCCCAGCATTCGTAGATGTTCGGGCAGCGTGCTTCCTCGCAGACGGTGTTGAGCTGCAGGCCGCGCATCAGCCCGCGTACCTCCCGGTACTCCGGTCCCGTGGCCAGGCGGATGCGCAGCCAGGGAGGCTTGGGATCGGGGCGATCCGGAACCGGGACGCAGGGCATCACGCTCCTCCGCGCACGACGGGAGGCGCGCTGGCGCGCGACGGCAGGACCGGCAGCGGGGCCCCCGCCGGCGCCTCGGCCAGCATCTCGCGCCCGAAGACCGCCCCGAATTCCGGCACCAGGAGCTCCGCCACTTCCTGGAGCGCCAGCGGCGCGCCGAGAATCTTCGCGATCGACGTGACCCCCCTCGTCGTGATGCCGCAAGGGACGATCAGATCGAAATGGGCCAGGTCGGTGGTGACGTTGAGCGCGAAGCCGTGGGTCGTCACCCAGCGCGACAGGTGCACGCCGATGGCGGCGATTTTGGCCTCCCCCACCCAGACGCCGGTCCATCCGGGCTGCCGCATCGCCTCGATCCCGAGCCGCGCCAGGGTGCGGATCAGCACCTCTTCCAGATCGCGCAGGTAGCGCGCCACGTCGCGCCGATCGGGCGTCAGATCGATCACCGGGTATCCGACGAGCTGGCCCGGGCCGTGGTAGGTGACCTGCCCGCCCCGGTTGGAGGTCTCCAGGGACACGCCGAGCGCCGCGAGGCGGCCCTCCGCCGCCAGAACATCGCCCTCGCGCGCATTGCGTCCGAGAGTGATGACGGGAGGATGCTCGAGCAGGAACAGCCGCTCGAGCGCCGCGGCGCCGCCAAGCTGCGCCTGCTTGAGCTCCCGGGCGCAGGACTCCTGGAGATCCGCGGCCTCGCGGTATCCCACCCGCCCAAAAAATTGCGCCGCGCAGCGCCGCGCCGTCAGCATTCGATTCAGGTCCCCGGGGAGGCGCCTCACGCCATATCTGGGAACCGCGCCTCCTCGAGCGTCGCCTTGATGTGCGCCATGAACTGATCGGCCACCGCTCCGTCGAGCAGGCGGTGATCGAACGACAGCGCCAGGTAGACCATCGGGTGCACGGCGATGGCGTCGTCGACCACCACCGGGCGTTTCACGATCGTTCCGACCCCCATGATCGCCACCTGGGGCTGCGAGATGATCGGCGTGCCGAACAGGCTGCCGAAGATCCCCGGATTGGTGATGGTGAAGGTGCCGCCCTGGACCTCGTCGGGCGTCAGCTTCTTGCTGCGCGCGCGCAGGGCGAGATCGGTGACCGCCTTGGCGATCCCCGACAGGCTCAGATCCTCGGCGTGCTTCACGACCGGCACGATGAGCCCCGCTTCGAGCGCCACCGCCACGCCGACGTTGATGTCCTTCTTGTAGACGACGTTGTCGCCGTCCAGAGAGGCATTGACCACCGGAAACGCCTTGAGGGCCTCGATGGCGGCGCGCACCATCAGCGGCGTCACGGTGAGGCGCACGCCGTGGCGCGCCTCGAACGCCGCCCGGTGCTGATCGCGCAGCTTCATCAGCCGGTGCAGATCGACCTCGAAGACGGTGGTGACGTGCGCGCTGGTGCGGCGCGACAGCACCATGTGCTCGGCGATCTTCCGGCGCATGGCCGTCATCGGGACGACCGTGATCCGCTCCCCGGGGGCATACGCGGGAGCCGCCATCGCCGCGGCGAACGGCGCGGCCGCCAATCCCCCTTCCCGCGACGACGCCGTGCCCCCTGATTCGAGCGCCGCGAGGATGTCGCGCTTGCTGACCCTGCCGCCCAATCCCGTGCCGGAGACGCGGCTGATGTCAATCTGCCGTTCCGCGGCAATCTTCCGGACCACCGGGGAAGAGCGCACCCGGCGCATTTCCTCGAGGCTCGCACCCGCCGCGGCCATCGCCGCGGCTTTCGGGAACGACACCGGCCCGGAGGCTGAGCCTCCGCCCGGACGCATCGCGGATCCCGCGGTCGCCGCCGCGGGCAGGGCCGCCGGGGGCCTGGCCGCCGCGGGAGCCGATGCACGGGCCACCGCGGCCGGCGCGCCCGCCGGCGCCGCCTTCCCGGCCGGTGTCGCGGCCGTACCCGCCGAGGCCACGGCCGTGCCCTCCGTCTCGATCCGCGCCACCACGGTGTTGATCGGAACCGTCTGGCCCTCCTGCACGACAATCTCCGCCAGCACCCCGGCGGCGGGCGACGGGATCTCGGCGTCCACCTTGTCGGTCGAGATTTCGAAGATCGGCTCGTCCCGGGCCACCTTCTCGCCCGTCTTCTTCATCCACTTCGTCAGCGTCCCCTCGGCGATGCTCTCCCCCATCTGGGGCATGATCACGTCCACCCGCATGGCCAAGCTCCTTGTAGAATCCGCCGACATCAGCAGCGCGCAGCGCCGGCTGCATGTCGGCTAGTAGTCTAGAAGCCTTCGCGCAACCTCGCTGATTTTATCTTTGTTGGGAAGAAAAAAATCCTCCAGAGGCGCGCTGTAAGGCACCGGCGTGTCGGGGGCGGTCACCCGCAGCACCGGGCCGTCCAGGTGATCGAACGCCTCCTCGTTGAGGGTCGCGGCGATCTCCCCGGCGATGCCGCCGGTGCGCGTGTCCTCGTGCACCACCATCACCTTGCCGGTCTTCTTCGCCGACCCGACGATGGTCTCCCGATCGAGGGGCAGGAGGCTGCGCAGGTCGATCACCTCCGCCTGCGCGCCGCGCTCCGCCGCCAGCGCCTCGGCCGCTTCGAGGCAGGGGTAGAGCATCGCGCCGTAGGTGACGATGGTCAGATCGGTCCCTTCACGGCGCACCGCCGCCTGTCCGATCGGGACGACGTAGTCCCCCGCCGGGAGCTCCTCCTTGATCCGGCGGTACAGGTACTTGTGCTCGAGGTAGAGGACCGGATCGTCGTCGCGGATGGCCGCCTTGATCAGCCCCTTGGCGTCGTGCGCCGTCGCCGGGGCCACCACCTTGAGCCCCGGCGTGTGCACGAAGTACATCTCCGGGTTCTGCGAGTGGAACGGTCCGCCGCGCACCCCGCCGCCGCACGGGCCGCGCACCACCATCGGCACCCCCGCGCCCCAGCGGTAGCGGTTCTTGGCGGCGAAATTGGTCAGCTGATCGAAGGCGCAGGAGATGAAATCGATGAACTGCATCTCGGCGATCGGCCGCATCCCCATGAGCGCCGCGCCGATGGCCGCCCCCACGATCGCCTGCTCGGCGATCGGCGTGTCGATGACGCGCAGCGCGCCGAAACGCTCCAGCATCCCCTCGGTCACCTTGAAGGCGCCGCCGTACACGCCGATGTCCTCGCCCAGGATGAAGACGCGCTCGTCGCGCTCCATCTCCTCCCAGATCCCCTGCCGGATCGCCTCGAGATAGGTGGTCAGCGCCATGGCGGCCCCGCGCTCATGCCGGCCACCAGGGGCGCTCGTAGCCCGGCTCGCTGTAAACCCCGCGCAGCGCCTCCTCCGGCTCGGGCGCAGCACAGCGCTCCGCCTCGTCCGCCGCGTCGTCCAGGGCCGGCCCGATCTCCGCGGCGACCGCCTGCAGATCCTCCGGCGACGCGTGCCCCGCCTCGACCAGGAAGCGCTCGAAGCGCTCGATCGGATCGCGCCGGGCCCACGCGTCGAGGAGCAGCTTGGGCACGTAGCGCATGTCGTCGTGCTGCGCGTGTCCCTTCATCCTCATGCAGCGGCACTCGAGGAGCGTCGCCCCCTCGCCGCGCCGTCCGCGCTCCACCGCGCGGCGGGTGGCCGCGAACACCGCCAGGACGTCGGTGCCGTCCACCGACTCCGCCGCGACCCCGTAGGCCGGCCCCCGCTCGGCGATCGACGCGACCGCGAACTGCCTGTCGGTGGTCGTCGAATAAGCGTAGCCGTTGTTCTCGACCACCAGGATGAACGGCAGGCGCAGGACGGCGGCGAAGTTGAGCCCCTCGTGGAAATTGCCGGTCGAGGTCCCGCCGTCGCCGATGTAGGTCAGGGCGCAGCGGTTCTCACCGCGCATCCGGGCCGCCAGCGCGGCGCCGGCCATGACCGGGATGAGGGTGCCGAGGTGGCTGATCGGGCCGATGATCGACAGCCGCTCGACGTTTCCGAAATGCAGCGTCCCGTCCTTGCCGTGCGTCGGCGAGTCGTACCGCCCCATGTACTGCTGGAAGAAATCCAGCGGCGTCACCCCGCGCACCAGGAGCGACCCGATGTTGCGGATCATCGGCGCCAGCAGGTCGTCCGGGGCGAGCGCGTACGCGGTCCCGACCGAGATCGCCTCCTGGCCCAGGCTGCTGTAAAGCCCCCCGGTCACCCGCCCTTGCCGATAGAGGGCCGTCAGCTTGTCTTCGAGCATGCGGTTCAGGCGCAGGAACCGGTGCAGCGCCAGGAGCTGTTCCCGCGAGAGATCCGGGTTGACCATCGGCCGAAGCGGCCCCGGCATCAGCGCGGCGGGGGCGGCAGGCGCCGCGCGCCCGGCGCGCCGGCGCGTCACGCCCCGGGAAGGTCTGGCGGCGGGGGGCATTTACAGGTGGATGCCGCGGGCGTGCAACGCCAGGGCCGCCTCGCCCATCGCCTCGGACAGGGTCGGGTGCGCGTGGATCGAGTGGTAGATCTCCTCGACCGTCGACTCGAGGCGCAGCGCCAGCGTGCCCTCGGCGATGAGCTCGGTGGCGCGGGGGCCGATGATGTGCACCCCGAGAAGCTCGTCGTAGCGCTCCTCGGACACCAGCTTCACGAACCCCTCCTGCGCCCCCAGGATCTGCGCCTTGCCGAGCGGCGGGAACGGGAATTTGCCAACCTTCACCTTGTGACCGCGGGCGCGCGCCGCCGCCTCGGTGAGGCCGACACTCGCCGCCTCCGGGTCGCTGTAGGTGGCGTTGGGCACCTGGTCGTAGTTGATCGGGTGCGGATTCTTCCCGGCGATCGCCTCCGCGGCGACGATCCCCTCGTGGGACGCGAGGTGCGCCAGCATGGCGGTCGGCACGATGTCGCCGATGGCGTAGATCTCCTTGACGCTCGTTCGCATCTGCCCGTCCACCTTCACGAAACCGCGGTCGGTCGCCACCCCGGCGCTCTCGAGGCCGAGATCCTCGGTCACCGGCCGCCGCCCGACGGCGACCAGCAGCACCTCCGCCTTCAGGGTCTCGGCCCCTTTCGGCGACTGCACCGAGATCACGACCTCCTTGTCGCCGACCTTCACGTCCTCCACCTTGGTCCCGACCCGCACGTCGATGCCGCGCTTCTTGAGCGCTTTCTGCATCTCGGCCGAGACCTCCTCGTCCTCGATCGGCAGGACGCGCGGCAGCATCTCGACGAGGGTCACGACACTCCCGAACCGCGCGTAGATCGACGCGAACTCCACGCCGACGGCGCCGGCGCCGAGGATCAGCAGCGACTTCGGCACCACTTCGAGGGTGAGGGCCTCGGTGCTGGTGATCACGCGCCGCCCGTCCATCCTGAGGCCGGGCAGCATCCTGGCGGCCGATCCGGTCGCCAGAATGACGCTCTTCGTGGCGACCGTCTGCGGCGCGCCCGAGGAGGGGGTCACCTCGACCCGTCCCGGGCCTCGGAGCGCCCCGCGCCCCGCGAGCACGGTGACGGCGTTCTTCTTCATCAGGAATTCGACGCCACGCGCCAGGCGGCGCACCACGTCGGTGCGGTGCTTGTGAACCCCCGGCAGGTGGAGGGCGACCTCCTTGGCCGTCACGCCGAACCGGGCGGCGTCACGCGCCGTCTCCAGCACCTCGGCGCTGTGCAGGAGCGCCTTGGTCGGGATGCAGCCGACATGCAGACAGGTGCCGCCGAGCGCCGGCGATTTCTCGACCAGGGCGGTCTTCAGGCCCCTGCTGCGCGGCGCGGATCGCCGCGACGTAGCCGCCGGGGCCGGAGCCGATGATGGTCAGATCAAACTGCCGGGGTTCGGTCACCTGGTCCTCCGAAAAACGGCGGTCGGGTGGGCTCGTTGAAGAGCGCGGATTATAGCAACGGCGATCACGGAGGGTCAACGCCGCGTCCGACCGGGACGCGTTCCCCGGGATCAGGCCGCGAGCGCCGCGAGGAGGCGATCGATCTCTTCGGGGGTGTTGTAGATGTTGGGTGAGACCCGGATCAGGTTGTCGCGCAGGCTGACGATCACCCTGGCGTCGGCAAGCTGCTTCCAGACACGGCGCGTGGCGTCGAGGCTTCCCGCCTCCAGGGCCAGGATCGTCGAGCGCCGCTTGGCTTGAAGATCGGAGACGACGCGCAGCGGCCTGCCCTCGAGGCCGGCGATCAGGCGGTCGAGCAGGCGCGTCACGTGCGCCTCGATGGTCGGGACGCGGACCCGGTTCAGGAACTCCACCGACGCCGCGAAGCCGCTCAGGTTGAGGAAGGAGGCGGTCTCCGCCACGTCGAAACGGCAGGCGCCTTCCTTGAACCGGACGGTGTAGTCGAACGCGCGGTTGAGCTGGGTCGCTCCCTCGACGGTCTGCCAGTTGACGAACGCCACGCGCATCCTCTCCATGATGCGCGGGCTGACGTAGGCGAAGCCGGTGCCGTACGGCCCGAACAGCCACTTGTAGCCGCTCACCGCCAGGACATCGATCGGGTAATCCCCGACGCGGAACTCGATGCCGCCGATCGCCTGGGCGCCGTCCACGACGAGGAACAGCCCGCGCTCGCGGCAGGCCTCCCCGAGCGCCGCCAGGTCGGCGCGGTATCCGGTGGCGAAGGCGACGAGGCTGACCGCGATCGCCCGGGTGTTCGGCCCGATGGCGGCGATCAGGGCGTCGGTGGAGACGATGCGGCCCGCGTCGGGCTCCACGAGACGCGCCGTGATCCCCGCCGCCGCCAGGTTCATGAACGGGTGGACCACGGCGGGGAACTCACCCTGCGCCATCAGCACCTCGTCGCCGCGCCGCAGCGGCAGGCCCAGCGCCGCGACGTTCAGGCCGTGCGAGGCACCGGTTCCGAGCGTGATGCTGCTGGGGTGGCAGCCGATCAGCCGGGCGGCGGCGCTGCGCGCCCGCTCCGGCAGCTCCTCGAACAGCTCGGGAGTGATCTCCTCGGGATGCTCCTTGAGCCGCAGCGCCCGGCGCACGGCCTCGGCGGTTTCGCCGGGGAACGGTCCCTGCGCGGCGCAGTCGAGATACGCCGCGCCGCCGAAATCGGAGAAGTGCTTTCTGAAATCCGCGCCGGACGCCGTCACCCGCCGCCCTCCAAGGAGTGTGTCCAAGGTTCGAAGCCGGCATGATACACCCCGCTCCGGGGCGCGTTATAATCCGGCCGCGGCCCCATGATGACGACCCTGCTCACCGAACAGCGCGAGGAGCGCTTCCTTTCACCCGCCCCCGAGGTGACGCTCACCAATGCGTTCGCGCGCCCGTTCGACAACGTCGTGGCGGCGGCGCGCACCTGTTATTCCGGCGGCGGCATCGTGCGCGATGACCAGGTGCTCGGCGATCCGGACGCGCCGCCCGAGGAGCGCGCCGAGCGCGCCCGGCGGCGCGACGCGCTGGCGCGCGACCTGTACCAGGCGGGGCACCATACGACCCTGCAGCACGCCCATTTCCAGTTCGCCCTGAGCAACGTCAGCCGCCAGCTGCTCTGGTCGTTCCTGCACGCGCATCCGTTCTATAACTCCGAGCAGGTGAGCCAGCGCTA
>JAYUCR010000126.1:0-12918 GCA_043740165.1 Acidobacteriota bacterium
CGTTCGCCGCGCCGCGGGGCCGGATGCGAGGCGCCGCGACGACGGCGATGCGGTGCATCTCCGAGGAGCGGCAACGAAGCAGACGGCCCCGCGCCGCAGCGAACCCGGAGGGCGCATGGGGGTTGCGGCCCCATGCTTCGTGGCTCCGCCACATCAAGTGCACCCACATCGATTCCTCCTCGCGCCTCGCCTGGGACGCGCAAGCCCCATACGCGCGGCCCATGCCAATACTCGGACAGGCTCCTAGGCCGGCCGGAAGCTCCGCATCAATTGAAGAAGCGGGCCACCTCCTCGACGCTCGAGGTGCGCGGGCAGTCGGGGAGAGCCTCCAGGAAGGCGGCGCCGTAGCCGCGCGTCAGCACCCGCGGGTCGAGTATCGCCACCACCCCCCGATCCTCGTGCGAGCGGATCAACCGGCCGAATCCCTGGCGGAAGGTGAGCACCGCTTCGGGCAGGCTGTCGTCGGCGAACGGATCGCCGCCGCGGGCGCGCAGCGCTTCGGCGCGGGCCTCCGCCACCGGGTGATCGGGAACCTCGAACGGCAGGCGGGTGATGATCACCGCGCGCAGGGCGTTTCCCGGGACGTCGACCCCCTGCCAGAAGGTGAGCGTGCCGAGCAGGACTCCGCGCCGGCTGGCGCGGAACTCCTCCAGCAGCGCGGTGGCGGTACCGTCGGGAACGTGCCGCAGGAGCGGCATCCCGCGCAGCGCCGGATCGGAGGCCAAAGCCTCGTGAACCCGGTTGAGCAGCGAGTACGAGGTGAACAGCACGAGCGCCCCGCCGTCGGAGGCGGCGATCAACCGCCGGCACTCGCGCACCACCGCGGCGGCGAATGGCTGGGGCTCGGCGACCGGATCGGGCATGTCCGGAGGGAGGTAGACGATGGCCTGCCGCGTGTAGTCGTAGGGCGAGCCGAGCGCCGTCTCGGCGGCCGCCGTCAGCCCGACCCGATCGCGCAGGTGGGCGAACGAGCCGCCGGCGGCGAGTGTCGCGGAGGTCAGCACGACCGTGCGGCCCGATTCGAACAGCCGTTGCCGCAGCAACGGAGCGATTTCCACGGGGGCGGCGTGCAGCGTGACGCCGTCCCTCCGGGACCTGGCCGCCTCCGCCCAGTAGACCGCGTCCGGCATTTTCTGTCCCAGGAACAGCTCGACCCGCTCGCGCAGCGCCCGGGCGCGCAGCGCCAGCGCGGCGAGGGTCTGCTGGCGCACCGGATCGCGAGCCTGATCGGCCACCCCCTCGAGCTGACGCTCGAGCTCGCGCAGGGGAGGGCCAATCTCCGCGGCGCCGAGCTCGCCGGGACGCAGGCGCACGGAGATCGGGCCGGGGTCGCCGGAGCGGCCGGGCGACGGCCGTCGATCCTCGGCCACCTGCCGCGCGGCGATGAAAAACAGTTCCGCCTCCTGCTCGACGCGGAGCGCAAGTTCGAATACCCCGGCGGCGGCCAGCTCCTCGGCCGTGGCCGACACCACCGCCGCCTCGCTCGCGCCGGCTCCCGGGGCCGTCCCCGGCGCCCTCCCCGCCAGCACCCACGGCCCCGCGGAGCCGGCACTTCGCCGCCGCCCGCGCCGCCGCGCGGCGCCTCCCGACGGACGCAGGTCGCGCAGCAGGCGCGCCACGGCGGAGGGGGCGAGCGTCGCGCCGAATTGTGACGCCGCCGCCTCCTCGACGCGGTGCGCCTCGTCCAGGATGACCGCGGCGTGGGGCGGGAGGATGCGCCCGCCGGTGGCCAGATCGAGAAAGAAGAGGGCGTGGTTCACCACCAGGCAGTCGGCCTCGCGGGCGCGCGCCAGATCGCGCCGGTAGAGGCAGGCGTCCCAGAACGGCCCGCGGGCTCCGAGGCAGATCTCGCGGTCACGGCGCACGGCCGCCCACAGCTCGTCGGGCACCGGCACCGGCAGCTCCGATCGAAGCCCCGACACCGCCAGCTCCGCATACCGCGCCAGCGCTTCCAGCCGCTCCATCGCCGGTCCGGGGAAAAGCTCCGGCTGCAGGCGCGCCTGCGCCAGCCTCTGCACGCACAGGTAATTGTCGGAGCCCATCAGAAGCGCGTGCCGGACCGTGATCCCGAGCGGCTCCAGAACGCGCTCGAGGAGCGGCAAATCCTTGCGCGCCAGCTGTTCCTGCAGGGCGCGGGTGTAGGTGGAGACGACGACGCGGCGCTCGCCGCGCCCCTCCGCCGCCCACAGCAGCGCCGGAACCAGATAGGCGAGCGATTTGCCGACCCCCGTGCCGGCCTCGACGAGGAGATGCCGCCCCGAGCGCAGGGCCTGGTCCACCTCCTCGGCCATCCGGGTCTGCTGCGGGCGGGCTTCGTACCCGGGCAGGATGCGCCCGATCGGCCCTCTGGAGTCGAAGACGGCGGCGATGTCGGTCATCACGGGGTCCGGGAGGACTCGGGCACCTAGTTCATGACCGGGGCGAGCATCCGGATGCGCCGCACCTGACGGCGGAGACCTTCCGCATCCGGCGCCCGCGGCGCGATCCGGAGATAGCTCTCCAGGTCGTCGCTCGCCTCGCCGAAACAGGCGACGCGGAAATGCAGCAGGCCGCGATCGCGCAGGTGTGGCGGCGATTCCGGATGCAGGGTCAGGAGCGAGCGCTGGATCCGCAGGGCGCGGTGGAAGTCGCGCTCCCGCTCATAGAGACGCTTCAGATTGACCAGCATGCGCTCGAGGATCTCGCGGTTGCGCGCCCGGCGCAGGAGCCGCGGCGTGAACTCCACGCGCACGCCGAACTGCTCGCGCAGCCGCCGCCGGCAATCCTCCGCGGTCAGGAGCCGCCCGCGATCGAAGGGATCGATGAAGATCTCCCCCGGGGCTTCCGTTCCCAGGTAAGCGACCAGGAAGTGGCCCGGGAAGGAGACCCCGCCCAGCGGGCAGCCGATGCGCCGGCCGATCTCCATATAGACCGTCGACAGGCTAATCGGGATGCCGACCCGCCTGTCGAGGACGTCGTTGAGAAACGAGTTGCGAGGATCGTCGTACTCCTCGACGTTGCCGCGAAACCCCAGCTCCTCGAACAGGTACCGGTTGAGATGGGCGATCAGGGAGGTCCCGCGCTCCCCCCCGCGCAGCCGGGTTCGCAGCTCCCGGCTCATTTCGTCCAGCCGGTCGAGATAACGCGCCACCTCCAGGTCGGGGTACTCCTCGCGGGCGATCAGGAGCGACGCCTGCGCCAGGTCGATCGCCTCGTCCGGAAGGCCCAGCAGGGCGTCCAGCCCGCGGCGGGGAGGCGGGTGGCCGGGGAGAGTCAGTGATTCGGACACCTGATCATGATACAGGGCATTTCCTTTATAATGCCCGGCTTGCTCGAGGGGGGTATGCCCGGCTCACCCGATCCCCGCATCATCCAGATAGGCCACAGTCCCGACCCGGACGATGCCTTCATGTTCCATGGCATCGCCTCGGGGCGCGTCGCCACGCCTGCCGGGTGGCAGGTGGTGCAGGTGCTCCGGGACATCGAGAGCCTGAACCGGATGGCGCTCCAGGGAGCGATCGAGGTGACGGCGGTCTCGATTCATGCCTACGCCTACCTGACCGACCGCTACGCCCTGTTGCCGTGCGGGGCCAGCATGGGGGACGGCTACGGCCCGATGGTCGTGGCGCGCCAGCCGCTGTCCCTCGAGGCGCTGCGGGAGGTCACCATCGCCGTGCCGGGACGGCTGACCTCGGCGACCCTGGCGCTCCACCTGGCCCTGGGCGAGGTGGCGACCGAGGTCGTGCCGTTCGATCAGATCCTGCCGCGCGTGGTGGACGGGACGAGCGCGGCCGGCCTGCTCATTCACGAGGGGCAGCTGACCTATGCCGACGCCGGCCTGCACCGCATCCTCGATCTCGGCGCCTGGTGGAAGCAGGAGACCGGCCTGCCGCTGCCGCTCGGCGGCAACGCGGTGCGCAAGGATCTGGGGGAGGAGACGATCGGCCGGATCTCGAAGCTTCTCAAGGACAGCATCGAGTACGGGCTGGCGCATCGCGACGAGGCGCTCGACTATGCGATCGATTTCGGGCGCGGCCTCGGCCGGAAGCAGGCGGACCGCTTCGTCGGCATGTACGTCAACGACTACACCCTGGACTACGGGCCCCGGGGGCGCCGGGCGATCGATCTCTTCCTCCAGCGTGGGGCCGACGCGGGCATCCTCCCGCATCGGGTGCCGGTCGAGTTCACGGCATGATCGCCGCCGCCAGCGGCGCGCCGGCAGCCCGCACCACGCTCCCGGCGGAATATCGCGTGGCCCGCGCCGGCGCCGTGGTCGTCGATCGCCCCGATGTCGAGCCTCTCCTGGTGCGCGGGAAAGACGGGCTCGACCTCCTGCACCGCCTCTCCACCAACGCTGTGAAGCAGCTTCCGGCGGGATGCGGGGCGGCGACGGTGTTCACCACCCACAAGGGGCGCATTCTCGATCTGGTGAGCGTGCACCGGGTGGCGGACGGGTCGCTGCTGCTGTGCGGCGCCTCCCGGGCGCGAATGGTGCGGGAGTGGATCGAGCGTTACACCTTCCGCGAGGAGGTCACGGTGCAGGATCTCCCGGCGGGTTTCGGCACGCTGGGACTGCACGGGGCGCGCGCCCGGGACCTGGCGACACGTCTCCTCGGGGCGGAGGCGGCGAGCCTGCCGATCCATGCGGTGATCCCCCTCGCCGGCGCCGGATTCGCGGTGCGGTCGTTCCCGCTCGGAGGCGAAAGCTTTCTCATCGTCGCCCCCGGGGAGGTGATCGACCGGCTGCGCGGCGAGGCGCTCGCCGCCTCCGGGATGGAGGTGGCGGCGGCCGGGCGGGAGTGCCTCGAGCTGCTGCGGATCGAGGCCGGTCTGCCGGCGGCGGGTCACGAGCTCGGCGAGGAATACAACCCGTGGGAGGCCCGCCTCCAGGACGCCATCGCGCTGGACAAGGGCTGCTACGTCGGTCAGGAGGTGATCGCGCGCCTCAACACCTACAAGAAGGTGTCGCGCCAGCTGGTGCGCCTGACGGCCGCGGAGCTGCCGATGCCGGGGTCGCCGATCCGCCCCGCCGCGCAAGCCGATCTTCACACCGGCGCCGGCGAGGTCGTCACCAGCAGCGCGCAGGTTCCGGGGCCGGCCGGGCGCGCCATCGCACTCGGGTACGTGCGGGGCGAGGACGCCCTTCCGGGCCGGGCGGTGCAGATCGTCCACGCGGGACGCGCGATCGGCGCAACGGTCGAGGGGGTGGCACGGTGAGCACGAAAGTGATGAAGACGCCCGCCGTGAAAACCGGCCTGCTGCTCATCGGACACGGGAGCCGCGCCACCGAGGCGGTGAAGGTCCTGGCGGAGGTGGCGGCGGCGATCCGGCGGCGCTTCCGCGCCTGCGTGGTCGAGGCCTCGTTTCTCGAGATCAACCCCCCGGACGTCCAGAACGGCGTCGACCGCCTGGTGGCGCAAGGCGCGGGGCGGGTCCTGTTCGTCCCGTACGCGCCCTATCTCGACGGCCACGTCGGGCGCGACCTGCCGGATCATGTCGCGGCGGCGCGCGCGCGGCACCCGAAGCTGGAGATCCGCATCGCCCCGCACCTCGGTTACGACCCGCGTCTGGTGGCGGTGTGCGCCGACCGTGTCGCGCGCGGGCTGCGCGATGGCCACTGGTCGTAGGTTTTTCGCGCTGCTATGATGCCGGCCGTTCCGCACGCCCACAGCACAAGGAGACCTGTCCCGCATGAATCCTGACCCGAAGAACGCCGAGCCGGCCCGGGATCCGCGTCACGTCGTCATCCTGGGATCGGGATGCGCCGGCCTGACGGCCGCCGTGTACGCGGCGCGCGCCAACCTGAAGCCGCTCCTGATCGATGGCCACGAGACCGGCGGCCAGCTCAGCCTGACCACCGACGTGGAAAACTTCCCCGGTTTCCCGAAAGGGATCCTGGGGCCGGAGCTGATCGAAAACATGCGCCAGCAGGCGATGCGCTTCGGCACCGAGACCCTCGCCGGGGCCGCCACCGCCGCCGATCTGTCGCGCCGGCCGCTGCGCCTCACCCTCGACGGCACGCGGGAGATCCAGACACGTACCCTGATCATCGCGTCGGGGGCTTCGGCGCGCATGATCGGCATCGAGTCGGAGCGCCGCCTCCTCGGGCACGGCGTGTCGACCTGCGCCACCTGCGACGGTTTTTTCTTCAAGGAGAAGGATCTGATCGTGGTGGGCGGCGGCGACTCGGCGATGGAGGAGGGGACCTTCCTCACCAAGTTCGCCCGCAAGGTGTTCATCGTGCACCGCCGCGACACGCTGCGGGCCTCGAAGATCATGCAGGACCGGGCGATGAAGAATCCGAAGATCACCTTCGTCTGGAACAGCGAGGTCACCGAGGTGCTGGGGCGCGACAAGGTGGAGGGAGCGCGGCTGAAGAACCTCAAGACCGGCGCTCTCACCGAGATGAAGGTCGACGGCGTCTTCGTCGCCATCGGGCATGTTCCGAACACGGGGCTGTTCAAAGGGCAGTTGGACATGGATGCGGCCGGCTACATCGTGACCAAGGGCGGCGCCCGCACCAACGTCCCGGGCGTGTTCGCCGCCGGGGACTGCCAGGACCACGTCTACCGGCAGGCGATCACCGCCGCCGGGAGTGGCTGCATGGCGGCCATCGACGCGGAGAAATTCCTCGAAGCGGAAGGGCACTGATCGATTCCCGCGGGGCGGGAGGAGGGAGCGATGGCGAAAACCGTGGACGCACTGTTGGAATCGATCGCCCAGGCCCTGGCGCTGATGAAGGCCAGAGGCGAGACCCGCCACGCCGCCGACGTGGAGAACCTGGTGCGCGTCCGCCGGGTCCTGGAAGGGCTCGATCCGGACGAGGTGGACGCTCTTCTGGAAGACGAGGGCGTGAACTACGAAGACGAAGAAGAGTAGGTGCCGTTCACTGCGGGGGTGCATGGTGCCGGAGGCGGGATTTGAACCCGCATGCCTTTTGGGCGCCACCCCCTCAAGATGGTGTGTCTGCCAGTTCCACCACTCCGGCCTGTTCCCTGCCTGATTCCTACTGACCCTTATCCGGTGTCTTGGGTGATTCCGTCGGTGCCGGCGCCGGTGCCTCCGGCGCTGCGGCCGGTGCCGCGCCATTCGCGGGAGCCTTCTCGCCGGTCGCGGCCGGCGCGCTCCCGGCGCCGGTACCGGAGGCGGGAGCCTCGGGGATGGCGATCGGAACCGATTCCAGCACCGATCCGCCGCGGCGCGATCCGTACAGCGCCAGCCCAAGGGAGGTGAGCATGAAAAGGATTGCGGCGATCGTCGTCGCCTTGGTCAGGACCGTGGCGGCGCCGCGGCTTCCGAGGGCCGTCTGGCTGCCGCCGCCGCCGAAGGCTCCGGCCAGATCGGCCGCCTTGCCGCTCTGCAGCAGGACCACCATGATCAGAATGAAGCAGACGAAAACGTGCACCACGTACAGCACTATTTCCACGTCAGCACCGCTCCTCTAGCGACAGGGAGCGCGCATCGTAACACAGCGTCCGAGGGGCCATCAAGGCGCGCCTCGGGGCGTGCCGGCGGCGATGCGGGCGAATTCGGCCGGCCGCATCGACGCGCCCCCGACCAGCACGCCGTCGACCTCGTCCACGGCCATCAGCGCGTCGGCGTTCTTCTGCGTCACGCTGCCGCCGTACAGGATGCGCATCCGCTCCGCCGCCCGCCTGGGGAAGTGGGTGAGAAGCTCGACGCGGATGAGGGCGTGCATCTCCGAGGCGTCGGCGGGGGAGGCCGATCGCCCGGTGCCGATCGCCCAGACCGGCTCGTAGGCGAGCAGCAGGCGCTCCGCCGACTCGCGCGGCACCTCTTCCAGCGATCGGAGCAACATGTCGCGTACCACCTGGGCGGCCCGTCCGGCGTCGCGCGCCTCCTCGTCCTCGCCGACGCAGACGATGGGGTGCAGCCCGGCACGCAGCGCGGCGCGCGCCTTCCGTCCCACCATCCGATCGGTCTCCCCGAGGTAGAGGCGCCGCTCGGAGTGCCCCACGATCACATAGGTCACCCCGGCGTCGGCCAGCATCGGCCCCGAGACCTCGCCGGTGTACGGACCCTCCTCCTCCCAGAAGAGATCCTGGGCCGCGAGGCGGACGCCGCTCCCGCGGAGCGCCTCGCCCACCGCCTGCAGGGCGGTGAAGGGGGGGGCCAGGGCGATCTCCCGATCGGCCGGCTCCGGCAGGAGCTTCAGGATGTCGCGGGCGCAGTCACGCGCGGCGCCGGTGACCATGTGCATCTTCCAGTTGCCGAGGACCAGCGGCCGTCGGACGGGAGGGTTCATGCCGGGGCTCCGCCGGGAGCCAGGGCCGCATCGGTCAGCGCCACAACACCGGGGAGCTCGAGGCCCGCGAGAAACTCGAGCGACGCCCCGCCTCCGGTCGAGACGTGGGTGAAGCGATCGACGAGCCCCAACCGCGTGACCGCGGCCACCGAATCGCCCCCGCCGACGACGCTGAAGGCGGTGGTCGCGGCGATGGCGCGTGCCGCCGCCAGCGTGCCGGCGTCGTAGGGCGGCATCTCGAACAGTCCCAGCGGCCCGTTCCAGAACACGGTCCGGGCGCCCCGGATCGCGGCGCCGAACGCCTCGCGGGTGCGCGGCCCGACATCGAGCCCCACCATGCCGTCGGGGATGTCGGCCTCCGGGGTGGTGCGGGAGGGAGCGCCCGGCTCGGGGCCGGGAGCCACGACATGATCGATCGGCAGGAGCAGGCGCACGCCGGCCTTCTGCGCGTGCGCCGTGATGGCGCGCGCCGCATCGATGCGGTCGGCCTCGACGCGCGAGCCGCCGATCGGCGTACCCGCCGCCTTCAGGAAGGTGTAAGCCATCGCACCCCCGATCAGGATGGCGTCGACGCGGGCAATCAGGTTTTCGATCAGGTCCAGCTTGTCCGACACCTTCGCCCCTCCGAGGATCGCCACGTAGGGTTTCGCCGGCGCGTCGCGCAGCCTGCCGAGCATCTCGAGCTCGCGCTCCATCAGGAGCCCGGCGGCCGCGACCTTGACGTTCCGGGTGATCCCGTCCACCGAGGCGTGCGCCCGGTGCGCGCTGCCGAAGGCGTCGTTCACGTACAGGTCGGCCAGGGACGCCAGGCGCCGCGCGAAGCCGGGCTCGTTCGCCTCCTCCTCGGGGTGGAAGCGGAGATTCTCCAGGAGCAGCACCTCGCCTTCGGAGAGCGCCTCGGCCGCCGATTCGACCGCGGGGCCGATGCAGTCTTCGGCCATGCGCACCGGCCGGCCGAGAAGCTCGGCGAGGCGTTTCGACACCGGACTCAGGCTCATCGCCGGGTTCGGTTTGCCCTTCGGCCGTCCCAGGTGGGAGGCGGCAATCACCCGGCCGCCACGCTCGAGGACGAGCCGGAGCGTCGGCAGCGACGCGCGCACCCGGGTTTCGTCGGCGATGGCACCGCCCGCGATCGGCACGTTGAAGTCGACGCGCACGAACACCCGCTTTCCGGCGACTTCGAGATCGCGCACCGAGAGCTTCTTCGGAAGCATCCTCAGGACCTCCCCATCCGCCGCACCAGATCCGCCAGGCGGTGCACGTACCCGCTTTCGTTGTCGTACCACCCCAGGACCTTGAGCCAGCGATCGCCGGCGACCGTCAGCAGCGGGCCGTCCACCACCGCCGAGCGGCTGTCGCCCTGGTAGTCGATCGATACCAGCGGCTCGTCAGAATATCCCAGCACGCGGGACATCGCACCTTCGGCCTCGGCGCGGAAGGCGGCGCGGGCCGCATCGACGGTCGCCGGGCGCCGCAGCAGCAGCGTCAGGTCGATGAGCGAGACGGCGCTCGTCGGCACGCGCACCGCCAGCGCGTGCAGCCTGCCCCGCAGCGCCGGCAGCACGCGCACCAGGGCCTGCTCCGCCGAGGTCGAGGTCGGGATCATCGACAAGAGGGCGGCGCGGGCCCGTCGCAGGTCGGGGTGCGGCGCATCCATCAGGACCTGGTTGTTGGTGACGCAGTGCACCGTCGTCATCGCCGCCTGCTCGATGCCGAAGGCGCGCTCCGCCACCGCCAGCATGACCGCCGCCGCGTTCGTGGTGCAGGAGGCGTTCGACACCACGCGGTGGCGCGCCGCATCGAGCTCGGTCTCGTTGACGCCGCAGCAGACGGTCACATCGGCATCCGGAGAAGGGGAGGTGATCACCACGTTCCGGGCCCCGCCCTTCAGGTGCCCGGCCGCCGCGGCGCGCGTCGTGAAGGCCCCGGTCGCTTCGAGGATGACCTCGGCCCCTGCCGCGCTCCAGGGAATGGCGTCAGGCGATTGAAACCCGGTGCATCGGATGCGCTGTGGGCCTGCGACCAGCGCCTCCCCCTCCGCCGCCAGATCGCCGTCGAGCCGGCCGTAGATCGAGTCATGCCGCATCAGGTGCGCCAGGATTGCGGGCGCCGCGAGATCGTTGACCGCCACGACCTGAATATCTCTCTGCGCCAGCGCCAGGCGCAGGAATCCCCGCCCGATCCTTCCGAGCCCGTTGATGCCGATCCGAATCGCCACGCCGTTCCCTCTGTCCAGGTGAGCCGGCAGTATAGGGAATCGGCAATCGGGGGAGCAAGAACGGGAGGCCGTGCCGGCGTGCGGCGCCGGGGCGGGGATCGCCGGGCACGGGTCCGGGCTCGCTGGCGCGAGACCCTCCCCTCGCTTCGCCTCCCGCCGCCCTCCGCGCTGAACGGCGCGCGGCGGGGCCCCGGCGGGAGGTCTCAGACGACCCGGCGATCCCCGCCCCGGCGCCGCACGCCGCTTGGTCGCCCAATCTGACGCCAGCCCGATCGCCGCAGCCTGCGCAACCGGGGACGCAACAGACGGAACCGCGTGCGACCTCCGCAGCATGCGTTGATCACCCGGGATCGGCGTTGTGAGGGAGCCTCGGTCCGAGGCGAAGGGAGCGAGATCACCGGGCCGTCTGAGACCCCGAGCCGGGGCCCCTTCGCGCGCTTTGTGCGCGGAGGGCGGCGAGCGGGCGAAGCGAGGGGAGGGTCTCGCGCAGCGAGCCCGGACCCGTGCCCGGTGATCTCGCTCCCTTCGCCTCGACCGCGGACCCGCACCCGGGAAGCCCGCTTGACCACGGCAGGCCGCGCCGGTACAATGCCGGCTCCTTCTTCTTTGTCATCCCCCGAATCGCCGGTTGCTGAGTCGTGACGCAGTCGCGGTTCGTTCCGAACCTTCGCATGCGGAGACGAGTGACGATGACGGCCGGTCTGCTGCTGGCGGCGCTCCTGATGGCCTGCCTCGGTTCCCCCGATGGCGGGGGGAAGGCGGCTGCGGCGGGGGCGCCGGCTCCTTCGCTGTTCGACGCGCGGCGGACCGCGGTCCGCTTCCCGGGTGGGCGGACGATCGCCGCCGAAATCGCCGACACGCCGGAGCGCGTGCAGCACGGCTACATGTTCCGCACCGAGGTAGGGGAAAACGACGGCATGATCTTCGTGTTCGTGCCGGCCGGCGAGCATCCGTTCTGGATGAAGAACACCCTCGTCCCGCTCGACATCATCTGGATGGACGAGAGCTTCACCATCGTGCACATCCAGCCGTCGACGCCGCCGTGCACGGCCGATCCCTGTCCTTCGTACGGTCCGCCGCGCAAGACGAGCTACGTCCTCGAGGTGCGCGCCGGCACGGCGGCGCGCGAAGGACTGAAAATGGGCAGCCACCTGGGAGTCGTCTTCCCGGGGGGCGGGGGAGGGGCCTGATGAAATTCTTCAGCCGCATGCTGATGGCCGTCGTCGTGCTGGGGGCAGGTTTCCTGCTCGGGGTGAAGTTCCAGGCGCGGGTGGAAAGCCACGGCGCGACGCAGGCGCTGATCGACGTGCAGAAAACGAAGATCGAGAAACTGCAGGCCGTCGGCCTGCGCCTGCGCACCGAGCTCCTGCTGCGCGACTACCTCGAGGAGGTGCGCCTGCGGATGCCGCGCGAGACCTACCAGGGGATCGTCGGCGGCATCGCCGACGCCTCGTTGCGCTTCGGCGTCGCGCCGGAGACCATCCTGGCGGTCATCCGGATCGAGAGCGGATTCGACGTCAACGCCACGTCCGAGGCGGGGGCCGTCGGGCTGATGCAGGTGCTCCCTTCGACCGCCGAGGAGGTGGCGCGCGAGCTGCGCATCGACGACCCGGGTGAGGATGGACTGCGGGATCCGGCGGCGAACATCGTCATCGGGACCTACTACCTGACCAAGCTGCTCGGCCAGTTCAACGACCTGTCGACGGCGCTCGCCGCCTACAACGAAGGTCCGGGAAGGATCGCGGAGCGCGGCTCCGCGTGCCCCGACGCGCCGACGCAGTACGCTCGAAAAGTCCTCGCCTACGCGGCCCCCTGAGGGCGCCGGTTTCCTTCCAAACCCGCGCCAGACAGGCACTTGCGGCACATCCCGCGGCGTTGACACCCCCCTACCCCTGTGATAGAGTCCGCCCTCCTGAAACGGCCCGCGTACGCTCCGCCGGGCCATTCCGAGGGCCGACGACGCGAGGATTGGCGACACGTGGTCGAGTACGTTCCCGTCTTCATCTTCCTGCTGATCGCCGCCGCGTTCCCGGCGGTGACCCTGGTTCTCGCCTGGGTGGTGCGTCCGTCGACCGAGAACGCGACCAAGACCGAGGCCTATGAGTGCGGCGTGCCGTCGAGCGGGGAAGCCCGGTCGCGCTATCCGATTCGCTTTTACATCATCGCGGTGCTCTTCGTGGTCTTCGACGTCGAGACCATCTTCCTGTTTCCCTGGGCGGTGAAATACCGGTCGCTCGGGCTGCTCGGTTTCATGTCCATGCTGGTATTCCTCGGCATCCTGCTGCTCGGCTACGTGTACGCCTGGAAGAAGAGGGCTCTGGAATGGGTCTGATCGAGGATCGGTTCGACGCCAACATCATCACCACCACGGTCGACAGCCTGTTCAACTGGGCGCGCAAGTCGGCGCTCTGGCCGATGTCGTTCGGCCTCGCCTGCTGCGCCATCGAGATGATGG
>JAYUCR010000127.1:0-2157 GCA_043740165.1 Acidobacteriota bacterium
GGGTCAACGGAAATCGGGAGCCGGTCAGAAGCAGCAAGGGCGCCGCCAGAAGCACCGGCGCCACTTCCAGCCACCAGGTCAATCGATCGTGCGGGTGGATTCCCGACCAGACGAGCGCGGCGAGAACGATGGCGAGGAGCAGGCTGCGTTCGCGGTTCAAGAGAATGCCGCCCCGAGCACGAAGCCGACGGCGCGCGATCGGATCCCGGCTCTCATTCGCTCCTCGTCCCCGACCCGGCGGAAGCTTCCGCCCGCCGCATCCGCCACTTGTGAAGCGCGGCCCCCACCCAGAGGTGGTAAGAAATGCCGATCGCGAACGCGACGATCGCCGTGCCCGGCGATGCCTGCCCGGTACGGAGAAACAGCAGGTAGCCATAGACCGTCAGCGGCACGTACAGCAGCATGCCGGTGACCACCCCCGGCGAATAGCTCCGGGATTTGACGGTGCCCACGGCGTGCCAGATGGCATTGCTGGCGAGAAGCGCCGTCACCGTCAGCCAGACCGCGGCACCCGCCGGTCTCGCTCGCCAGGCCCAGGCGTCGTAGCAGGCGATCAGGAGGAGCGCGTTGATGATGATGTGCAGCCTGGGAGTGATGCTCTTGCGGATTCCGGGCCGATACCGCCGATCCCATTCCGGGAAGCCGCCGGGAAAGACGAACTCCTCGACGATGTGCAGGCTCGCGGCCACGAGGGGCGCCCAGTAGATCCAGTCAGGGAACTGGTTCATGTGGCGTGATCATCCGCTCTGGTCGTCGAGCCTGTCAACCCGGTCGCCTCGAGGCGCTCTCAGGCATAATGGGGCCCGCTGCGGAGGGTCCCATGGCCAGGTTGCGCAATGTACTCCTTCCCCTTGCCGCCGCGGTCCTGGCGCTCGGCGCCGCCGATGGGCCGCCGCGCGAGGCCGGCCCGTTCCGCGAGCCCGACCTGATCGAGATCGTCTCGCTCGACCCGACGATCCATCTCGACATCCGCTACGCGCGCGCCGACAACTTCATCGGGCGGCCGGTCTACAAGGAGGCGCGCGCCTTCCTGCAGCGGCCGGCCGCCGAGGCGCTGGCGCGGGTGGAGCGGTCGCTGCGCGACAAAGGTTTCGGGCTCCTGGTGTTCGACGGTTACCGGCCGTGGGCGGTCACGAAGACCTTCTGGGACCTCACCCCACCCGACAAGCACATGTTCGTGGCCGATCCGGCGCAAGGGTCGCGGCACAACCGCGGCTGCGCGGTCGACCTGTCGCTCTACGACTTGAAGTCGGGCAAGGCGGTGGAGATGCCGAGCGGCTACGACGAGACGAGCGAGCGCGCCTACCCCACCTACGCCGGCAGCGACGCGGCGTCGCGCGAGCGGCGCGATCTCCTGCGCGAGGCGATGGAGAAGGAAGGGTTCTTCGTCTACGCCTACGAGTGGTGGCACTTCGATTACAAGGACTGGCGCGAGTACCCGGTGCTCGACATTCCGTTCGAGTCGCTAGGCGGCTCCGGCGCCCTGCGCGCCGCGGCCGCCGGCACGGCGGGAGCAGTCGCCGCGGGCGCGGCGGCGCAGGGGGGCGCGGCGATCCCGATAGATCTGGCGCGGGCGCGGGTCGTCGATCTCACCTACACGTTCGACGCGACGACCCTCTACTGGCCGACATCGCCGTCGGCGTTCGAGCTGACGCGGCTGCACTTAGGGCCGGCCGAGGGGGGCTGGTTCTACGCCTCCAACTCATTCTGCGCGCCGGAGCACGGGGGGACGCACCTCGATGCGCCGATCCACTTCGCGGAGCATGGCTGGACCACGGAGCAGATTCCGCTGCGGCGTCTGATGGCGCCGGCAGTGGTCATCGATGTCGCCCGCCAGGCGGAGGCGGACCGCGATTACCGCCTGACACCGGACGACCTGCGCGCCTGGGAGACGGCGCACGGCGCGGTGCCGAAGGGAGCGATCGTCCTGCTGCGCACCGGATGGGGGCCGCGCTGGCCGGACCGCAAGCGTTACTTCGGCGACGACACCCCGGGCGATGCGTCGCACCTGCATTTCCCGTCGTACGGGAAGGAGGCGGCCGAAATCCTGGTGCGCGATCGCCGCATCGCGGCGCTCGGGGTCGACACCGCCAGCATCGACTACGGCCTATCGAAGGATTTCGCCGTCCACCAGGTGGCGATGCTGGCGAACGTCCC
>JAYUCR010000128.1:0-2157 GCA_043740165.1 Acidobacteriota bacterium
GCACCACGATCAGCATGCCGATCTGGGAGTAGCGCATCGCCTCCGCGAGCGGGGCCCTTCCTTCCCCGCTCACGCGTCGGTCAGGACGCCTAGGGAGCCTGTCCGAGTATTCGCATGGGTCGCGTTCGCCGCGCCGCGGGGTCGGATGCGAGGCGCCGCGACGAACCCGAAGGGCGCATGGGGGTTGCGGCCCCATGCTTCGTTGCTCGTCGTCATCGATGCACCCACATCGATTCCTCCTCACGCCTCGCCTGGGACTCGCAAGCCCCATGCGCGCGACCCATGCGAATACTCGGACACACTCCTAGGGGCCCGACCGCAGGCCGCTCAGCGTGCGTTGCAGTCGGTCCAGCTTCTCCCCCAGCTCGGCGGCGATGCGGCGGGTCTTCTCGACCACCTCAGGCCGGGCGCGGCCGATGAAGTCGGCATTCTCGAGCTTGCGGATGTGGGAGGCGCGCTCGGCCCGGAGCTTGTCGATGTCGCGCTCCAGGCGTTTCTCCTCCCCCGCCAGATCGAGCAGGTCGCCGACCGGCATCGCCAGGTCCAGACCCGCGGCGACCGCGCGCGCCGCCGGTCCGATCGATTCGAGCCCGGCCACCTCGCGCACCTCCTCCAGGCGCGCCAGGGAGGCCAGGAGCGGAGCCTGGCGGCGCATCAGCGCCGCGGCCTCCGGCAGATGGCTCTGGAACACGAGGCGGACCCGCTGCCCGGGGTCGATGTTCAGCTCGGCCCGCATGTTGCGCACCCGCCCGACGACCTCCATGAGGAGAGCCACCTCGCGTTCGGCCCCGGCGTCCTTGCGTCCCGGATCGGCGCGCGGATAGGGGGCGAGGGCGATCGTCGGGCCGGCGTGCGGGAGCCGCTGCCAGATCTCCTCGGTGAGAAACGGCATCACCGGGTGCAGGAGGCGCAGGGACGACTCGAGGATGTGCAGCAGGACGGCGCGGGTCCGCGCGCGGACGGCGTCGTCGGCGCCCGGGAGGAGGGAGGGCTTGCACATCTCGAGGTACCAGTCACAGTACTCGTGCCAGACGAACTGGTACAGGCTGTTGGCCATCTCGTCGAAGCGGTAGGCGCGGAGGGAGATCTCGACGCTCTCTTCGAGGGAAGCCAGGCGGCTCAGGATCCAGCGATCCGGCAGGGCGAGGTCGCCGCCTTCCGGGACGCCGCGCCTGACGTCCGACGCGCCGGCCGCGCCGCCTTCGACGTCGCTATTCGCATCAAGATTGATGAGCACGAACCGGGCGGCGTTCCAGAGCTTGTTGGCGAAAGCCCGGTATCCCGCCATGCGCTCCTCGGACAGGGGCAGGTCGGCGCCGGGGGTCGCCATCGCGGCCATCGTGAAGCGGAGCGCGTCGGCGCCGTAGCGCTCGATGAGCTCGATCGGATCGACGACGTTGCCGCGCGTCTTGGACATCTTCTGCCCCGCGGCGTCGCGCACCAGGCCGGTGATGTAGACGTCGCGGAAAGGCACGGCGTCCATGAAGCGCAGCCCCATCATGATCATGCGCGCCACCCAGAAGAACAGGATGTCGAACCCGGTCACGAGGGCGGTCGTCGGGTAGTAGCGCGCGAGATCGACGGTGGCCTCGGGCCACCCGAGGGTCGAAAACGGCCACAGGGCCGAGGAGAACCAGGTGTCGAGGACGTCGGGATCGGGCCGCAGGGAGCCCCGGCCGCAGGAGCCGCACGCGGCCGGCGTGTCGCGCGCCACGGTGACGTGCGAGCAGGCGTCGCAATGCCAGGCGGGGATCGGGTGTCCCCACCAGAGCTGCCGGCTGATGCACCAGTCGTGGATCTTTCCCATCCACTCGTTGTAGCTGTTCACCCAGTGGGGCGGGGTGAAACGCACCCGCCCGTCGGCGACCGCCCGTGACGCGGCTTCCGCCAGGGGTGCTATGCGCACGAACCACTGGGTGGACAGGTACGGTTCGGCGATCGTGCCGCAGCGCTGGCAATGCCCGACGTTGTGGGGGTGATCGACGACGTCGACCAGGAAGCCCTGCGACTTGAGATCCTCCACCACCCGGCGGCGCGCCTCGAAGCGATCGAGCCCTCGATAGGCCTCCGGCACCGCCTCGTTCATGCGCCCCTCCGGGTCCATCACCAGGAGGGATGGGAGGCCGGTGCGCCGCGCGGCGGCGAAATCGTTCGGGT
>JAYUCR010000129.1:0-2156 GCA_043740165.1 Acidobacteriota bacterium
GTGACGAGAGTTTCCCGGACGACGCCGCGCACCGGGATTACCGCCGCGAATGGAACACGCGGCACCTCGAGGGACGCTGAAGTGCCGGTCGCCCCCGCCGTCCGGACGGAAGCCCTCACCAAGATCTACGCCGCCCGGCGCAGCCTGCGCGAGATGGCGGCGCACCCCTGGGCGCGGGCGACCACGGTGGACGGGCTGGTGGATGTCAGCATGGAGGTGCCGCGCGGGGTGATCTTCGGGCTGCTGGGGCCGAACGGCGCCGGGAAGACCACCCTGCTGAAGATCCTGGCGGGGCTCATCCTCCCGACGCGCGGATCGGCGCGCGTCGATGGATTCGACGTCGCCACGGCCGATCGCGACGTGCGGCGCGCCATCGGCTTCGTGACCGCGGACGAGCGCTCGTTCTACTGGCGCCTGTCCGGCGAAGAGAACCTGACGTTTTTCGCCCGCCTCTACGGTCTCGAAGCGGCCGCCTCCCGCAGCCGCGTCGCGGACCTCGTGCAGAGCATGGATCTCCAGGAGGTGGCGGCCCGTCCGTTCATGGACTACTCGTCCGGCATGAAGCAGCGGCTGGCGATCTGCCGCGCGCTGCTGCACGATCCGCCAATCCTGTGCCTCGACGAGCCGACCAGGAGCCTCGACCCGATCGCGGCCAAGCACCTGCGCCGATTCGTGGCCGACCGGTTGCATCGCGACCGCGGCAAGACCATCGTCCTGGCGACCCACAACCTCCAGGAAGCCGAGGAGATGTGCCAGCACCTGGTGGTGCTGCATCGTGGGCGGGTGGTGCGGCAGGGAAGCCTGGAGCAGATCACCTCCGGGCTTCCCGGGCGCGATCAATACCTGATCCAGGTCGCCGGGATCAGCGCGGTACCATCCGACCCGCGCTGGGACGCCGCCCTGGAGCGCCCGGCCGGCGCAGCCCTGCGTGTGGTGGCGGCGGTCGAACGCGGCGGCAAGGGGCTCACCGACCTGCTCCGCGCCCTCATCGAGGGCGGGGGCACGATTCTCTCGTGCACGCGGCGCGAGCCGAGTCTTCAGGAGATATTCGATCTGATCGACGGCGACGGCGGGGCGGGCCGATGAGAACCCTCGGCACGCTCGGCGCTTTCGTCAAGCGCGATCTGCTGATCGAGCTTTCCTACCGCACCTCGTTCATCCTGCAGTTTCTCGGGATCTTCTTCTCCGTGCAGATCTGGTATTTCATCTCGAGGGTCGTGAGCGCCCCGCGCGACACCCCGGGGCTCGACGGGATGGACTATTTCGCCTACGTCCTCGTGGGCCTGGCCTTCTATCACTATCTGACCTCGGCGATGCTGTCGTTCTCGAGCAAGATCAGGCAGGAGCAGATGACCGGGACGCTCGAGGCGATGCTCGTGACCCCGACGTCGATCGGAACGATTGTCCTGGGCTCCTCGCTCTGGGAGTTCGTCATGACCTCGGTCAAGGTGGTGGCCTACCTGACGGTGGGATGGATGAAGGGGATGCAGCTGCATTTCGGCAGCCTGCTGCCCTGTCTTGTCGTCCTGGCCCTGACGATCCTGGCCTTCTCGGGCATCGGCATTCTCTCCGCCGCGTTCATCCTGTATCTGAAGCGCGGCGATCCGATCACCTATGTCGTGTCGAGCGTTTCGGCACTGCTCGGCGGCGTCTTCTACCCGCCGGAAGACATGCCGGCCTGGGTCGCGCGGCTGTCGCACTTCCTGCCGATCACCTACGCCCTGCACGCCCTGCGCCTGGCGCTGCTGAAGGGTAGCCGGTTCGCGGAGCTGCTCCCGGACATCGCGGCGCTGGCGCTGTTCGTCGGGCTGCTGTTGCCGCTCGGCATCCTGGCGTTCCGCTTCGCCGTCAGGAAAGCCCGCCAGGAAGGCTCGCTCGTCCAGTACTGAGCTCGTTGACGCCACCCGACCCGTGTGTTAAATTTCGCGGCCTCTCCGACGAGGAATCGTCCAGCAACGCCGTGACCGCGGCGGCCCGGGATCCCGATGGCGGCATGCCGCCGGAGGACAGCGCGTTGAAATTCGAGAAGCTGAACATCCCGCTCGCGGGGTCCGCCATCACGGTCGAGGACGGCTTGCTGCGCGTGCCCTCCGACCCGATCATCCCGTTCATCGAGGGGGACGGCGTCGGAAGGGAGATCTGGGCGGCGGCCCAGC
>JAYUCR010000130.1:0-5298 GCA_043740165.1 Acidobacteriota bacterium
ACCCGATCGCCGCGGCGCAGCAGGGCCTCGACGAGGTGCCCCCCGATGAAGCCGGCCCCGCCGGTCACGAGGTAGCGGTTTTCGGCCGCGCTCATCGGCCGACCCCGGCATACTGAAACCCGAGCGCGCGCATGTGCGCCGGGTCGTAGACGTTCCGGAGATCGATCACCACCTTCGCCTTGAGGGCGGTCTTCATCTTGTCCCAGTCCAGGTTGCGGAACTGGTTCCACTCGGTGGCGATGACGAGCGCGTCGCACCCGGTGGCGGCATCGTAGGCGTCCTCGGCGTATTCGATGTCGCGCAGGACGTGACGCGCCTCGTCCATCCCGGCCGGGTCATAGGCCCGGACGCGCGCCCCCTGCTTGAGGACCTCCTGGATGATCCGCACCGCCGGGGACTCGCGCGTGTCGCTGGTGTTCGGCTTGAACGTCAGCCCCAGGAAGCAGAGCTTCTTCCCCTGGATGCCGCCGGCCATGCGAGCGATCTTCTTCACCATGCGCGGGATCTGCTCGTCGTTCACTTCGACGACGCTCCCCACGACATGCGCCGGCAGGCCGTGCTGCCGCGCCATCCTCAGGATCGCGAGCGTGTCCTTGGGGAAACAGGAGCCCCCGAAGCCGGGGCCGGGGTGCAGGAACTTCCGCCCGATCCGGTTGTCGAGCCCCATGCCGCGCGCCACCTCGTGCACGTCGGCCCCCACCGCCTCGCACAGCGCCGCCGTCTCGTTGATGAACGAGATCTTGGTGGCGAGGAAAGCGTTGCTGGCGTACTTGATCATTTCGGCGCTCACGACATTCGTGATCACGAACGGCGTCTCGATCAGATACAGGGGGTTGTACAGGTCCTTGAGGATGGCGATCGCCTGCGGGTCCTCGGCGCCGATGACGATCCGGTTGGGCCGCATGAAGTCCTCGATCGCGGCCCCCTCGCGCAGGAACTCGGGGTTGCTGGCGACGCTGAAGGAATGCTTCTGCGCCTGCGTCTCCTCGATGAGCGCCTTGATCATGGCGCCGGTGCCCATCGGGACCGTGCTCTTGGTCACCACGACCTTGTATCCGTTCATGTGACGGGCGACGCTGGACGCGACCTCCTTCACGAATCTCAGGTCGGCGGCGCCGTCCTCGCCCGGCGGGGTGCCGACCGCGATCAGGACGACGAGCGATTTCTCCACCGCCGACTTGATGTCGATGGTGAAGGAGAGCCGCTCCTCGCGCATGTTGCGCACCACCATCTCCTCCAGCCCGGGCTCGTAGAACGGCACCTTGCCCTTCTGAAGGCTGGCGATCTTGGACTCGTCCTTGTCGACCCCGATCACGTTGACGCCGAACTCCGCGAAACACGCGCCCGTCACCAGGCCGACGTAACCGGTACCCACCACGGCGATATTCATCGAGACTCCCCGGGCACGTCGCTCCTCCCCACTTTGCGATACCACTCCACGAACTGATCCAGGCCTTCCTCAATCGAAACCTCGGGGCTGTAACCAAGCAGGCGCTGCGCCTTCGCGATGTCGGCCCACGTCGTCACCACGTCCCCCGGCTGGTCGGGCTGCGCTTCGACCACCGCCTTTTTCCCGAGGCGCGCCTCGAGCAGGGCGATCAGATCCTGGAGGCGGGTGATGCGGGAGCCACCGAGGTTGATGATCTCGTACCCCTGCACGCGCTCCACCGCGCGCGTCACCCCCGCGATGATGTCGCCGATGAAGGTGTAGTCGCGGCTCGTCGAGCCGTCGCCGAAGCGCGGCAGCGGCACGCCGCGATCGATGAGGCGCGTGAACTTGTGAATCGCCATCTCGGGACGCTGCCGCGGGCCATAGACCGTGAAGAACCGCAGGCAGAATACGTTCAGCCGGTACAGCGCATGGTAGGTGGCGCAGAGCAGCTCGCCGCCCCGCTTGGTGGCGGCATACGGCGACACCGGCATCTCGACGTCGTCCTTCTCCGAGAACGGAACCTTCCGGTTGTTGCCGTAGACCGAGGACGAGGAACCGAAGATGAACTTGCCGACATTGTGCCGGCGGCAGGCCTCCAGGAGCACCACGGTACCGTTCAGGTTGACGTCGCTGTAGAGAACCGGCTGCTCGATCGACGGGCGCACCCCGGCGCGCGCCGCCAGGTGCACCACCGCGCTGATCGGGCGCGCCGCGAACAGCGCGTCCACTTTTTTCTCGTCGCGGATGTCTCCCTCGACCAGGGCGAACCCCGGCTGCCCCGCGAACGGTTCGACGTTTTTCCGTTTCACCGCGGGGTTGTAGAAGGAGTCGAAGTTGTCGAGGACGACGACCTCGCGTCCTTCGCGCAGGAGGGCCTCGACCAGGTGCGAGCCGATGAATCCCGCTCCGCCGGTGACCAGTATGCTCGCCACGTCAGGCTCCGCTCATGGGTTGGGACCCGGCTCGGGAGGCTGCTCCCCCTCCGGCACCGGGCGCTCCTCGGCCCCCTTTTTGCCGTAGTGCCGGATCATCCCCTTGCCGAAACGGCTCTTCTCGATGCCGGCCACGATGTCCTTCAGGCTTTCGTACACCTCGGGATCGTTCACAATCCCGCCGATCGTCCCCTCGCCCCGGTCGATCTTGCCCATGATCGAATCGGCGTGCCCGACGACACTGTCGATCTTCTTCAGGATCGAGGTGGCATAGTCGTCATCGTTGATCATCCGGCCCACGAGACCCTTGCCGCCGTTCACCTTGTCCGCCGCCTGGCTCAGCACCTCGGCTCCGTGGCGCAGGTTGCCCACGATCTCGCCGCCCGTCCCGCCGGGGGCGGTGAGCTGCGCCAGCGGGCTGTCGGCGCTGTCGAGACGCTCGAGAATCGATTTGATGTGGGTGACCGAGGCATCGATGTTGTCCAGCTGGCGGCGGGAGTACTCGCCCTTCGACAGCATGGCGCCGGCCACGCCCCGCCCCTGTTCCAGCCCCTCCAGGAGGCGCCGCAACGCGGCGAGGCTTCCCTCCATGTCGGTGACCCCCTTCCGCCCGAACTCCGGATCGTGGATCAACTCGTGGACGATCCCCTCCCCCCGGTTCATCGCGACCAGGAGCTCCCGGAGCGACGCGGTGATCTCCTTCACGTCCTCGGCGATGCTCTGGCTCTGGACCAGGGTCTCCTCCCAGGCCGACTTGCCGGCTTCGATGAAGCTGCCGGCTTCCATCACCGGCTGCTCCGGGTCACCCGGGGTCAGCTCCAGATATTTATCCTGGGCAAGATAGTTCAGCGACTTGAGGTAAGCCACCGTTCCCTTGCGGAGGCGCGGCGCGAAGGCCCGGTCCACCTTGAAGATTACCTTGATGCGGTTCTCCTTCAGATCCTTCGGAAATTCGATCTGATCGACGGTTCCCACCTGCACCCCGACCAGCCGGACGGGCGATCCCTTCGCCAGGCCGCTGGTGTTCTCGAAGCGGGTCCAGTAGGCGAGCTTGGGGACGAACAGACGCGATTCCTTGCCGATGGCCAGCGCCGCCACCACGAAGATCACCAGCCCCACCGCGACCACCGCCCCGACGCTCAGATCCCGCGCCGCACGACCTTTGCCCGTGGTCATGGCCGCTCCGTCCTCCCGCCGCTCAGGAAATGGCGCAGCCGGGGCTCGGCGCTGCCGCGCGCCTCCGCGACCGTGCCGACGAACAGCATCCGTCCCTCGTGCAGAAAAGCGATCCGGTCGCCGACGAAGAAGGCGCTCTGGATGTCATGGGTCACCACGACCGAGGTCACCTTGAGCCGCTCCTGCAGCCCGCGGATGAGATCGTTGATGGCGTTGGCGATCACCGGATCGAGGCCGGTCGTCGGCTCGTCATAGAGAATGCACTGCGGATCCATGGCGATGGAACGTGCCAGCGCCACCCGCTTGCGCATCCCTCCGGAGAGCTCCGACGGCATCAGCGTTTCCACCCCCTCCTCGAGCTCGACCAGGCCCAGCTTGTGGCGGACGATCCCGTCGATCTCGGCGTCCTCGAGGTCGGTGTGCTCGTGCAGGCCGTAGCCCACGTTTTCGGCGACCGTCATCGAATCGAACAGGGCGCCTCCCTGAAACAGCATCGCCACCTTCTTGCGGATCGGGACGAGATCCTCTTCATCCATCCCTACGATGTCTTCACCGTCCACCACGACCCGCCCCTTGTCCGGACGGTGCAGCCCGATGATGTGCCGGAGGAGCACCGACTTGCCGCTGCCGCTGCCGCCGAGGACCACCATCGTCTCCCCCCGGCGGATGTCGATCGAGACGCCCTCCAGAACCTTTTTGGCCCCGAAGGCCTTGTGCACGTCCTCGAAGCGGACGAAGATCGGCTCCATCGTCGTCCGTTCAGAAAGCCAGGAACAGCTTGGTCAGGAAGAAATCGCTGATCAGCACGCACAGGGACGACGCCACCACGGTCTCCGTCGTCGCCCGCCCGACCCCGTCCGCCCCTCCGCTCGCATGCAGCCCCTTATAGCAGGCGATGAACGCGATGAGGAGCGCGAACACCGCCGTCTTGCCGAGGCCGCTCATGATGTCGTGAATGCTCACGGCCTTGATCACATGCTGCATGTAGAAGACCGCCGGCTGATTCAGGCTGGTGACCGCCATGATCATCCCGCCCATGATGCCGACGAAATCGGACATGACCACCAGCACCGGCAGCATGATGAAGATCGCCAGCACCTTCGGCACCACGAGCTTGCGAACCGGGTTGGCCGCCATGGCGCGGATCGCATCGATCTGCTCCGTCACGTTCATCGTGCCCAGCTCGGCGGTGATCCCGGCGCCGACCCGCCCGCCGACCATCAGCGCCGTCAGCACCGGCCCGAGCTCCCGCACCAGCGACAGGGAGACGACATCCCCGATGAAAAACTTGCCGCCATACTGTGCCAGGGAATACGAGGTCTGCAGCGCCAGCACCATCCCGGTGAACAGCGCCGTGACGGTGGCGATGGCCACCGACAGAACCCCCAGGTGATGCAGCTGATCGAGCAGAACACGCCATTCAGGGCGGCGGCGGAACGCCTCGCGCCAGGTTTCGGCGAACAGGAGCGCGAACTGCCCCAGCTCCTCGAGGGCTAAAACCCCGACCCTGACCATCCCGCGGCGCCCCCGATCCCGATCGGCCCCATCGGGGCTCTCCGAGCGGCTAAGTCGCGGGGAGTCTAGCGAATGCGGTTCGGGCCGTCAACCGACGGAGCGGGCGGATGGCAAGGCGACGCACTCCGGCTTCGGTTCGCTGTGTATGATGCTGCGGATTTTGAGGTTGGGGGCGAT
Source organism: Acidobacteriota bacterium (assembly GCA_043740165.1). Lineage (GTDB taxonomy): Bacteria > Acidobacteriota > Polarisedimenticolia > Gp22-AA2 > Gp22-AA2 > JAYUCR01. The sequence continues at coordinate 5,233 of JAYUCR010000130.1, forward strand.
GACGGCGATTGTCCTGCAGTTCCTGCTCATCATTATGTATACGGCGGTACTCGGGACCGTGGGGAT
>JAYUCR010000131.1:0-5293 GCA_043740165.1 Acidobacteriota bacterium
CGGCAGCGCTTCTTCAAAAGGCGAGCGTCAGATCCGCCGCCGCCTGCTTGTCGCGGAGACTGTCGTTGGTGGCCGGGTCCTCCTGCGTGATGCTCCGCAGCTCGATCGTCCAGCGGCAGTGCCAGTCGGCGACAGGCATGACCACGCCCACCGTGAGCTGGGTTCGCGTGTCGCTCGACACATCGGTGTCCGGGTCGAGCGAGTCCCAACGCGCGAGGATGGTCAGATCCTTGGCCTTCGACAGATACTGCTCCAACTCGACCCAATAGCCCTGCCCGTCGATCGCATTGACCCCGGTGACAGCCGGGAAAGTCAGGCTGTAATCATCTTTCCCCTTCATGAAGCCGCCCTGCACCTCGAAGCCGCCCTTGAAGACCTGGGCGGCGGAGGCGCCGTAGCGACGCACCTTCACGACGCCGGGAGGGGTTGCGAGGTCGGCGGGATCTTCCTGCCGGCCGTCGTAGCCGAAAACGGTCAGTCCGGACGCGGTCGAGCCCCAGAGCAGCTCGTACGCCAGGAAGTAGTCCTTCTGCTTGTTCTGGTCGGACTGGTCGGTCGTCTTGGCGCCGTCGGGGCCGGTGAACAGGCTGGCCCCGTTCATGACGCGCGCCGTGAAGCTGCTGTTCCCATGGATGTAGTTCCCCTCGACACCCACCTGGGACTGGCTCAGCGCAAAGTCGTTGTTCCCGACGAGAGGGCCTGCGAAGGAGAGCGGGCTCGTGAGGCCGGTCGGGCGGTCGATTCCACCGAAACCGTGTTCGCCCAACGTGTGAAACTGTCCCAACCTGAAGGTCCAGAAGGACTCGGGCGTTCCTCGGATGCCGCCGATCGAGGCAGCCAACTCGATCTCGGAAGAATCTCCCGGCCGTTCCATCTCGACCCATCCGGAGAAGTTCTTGCCGAGCGGCCCCGCGTAGAAGAGCGCCACACTATCCAGCACGAAGGTCGAGGTCACCCCATCGGAGCCGGGGAACCCCGCCTTCGGGGAATCATATTCGTAGCCCCCGCTGATCCTCGCCGACAGATAGTTGCCCGCCGATTTCCAGTCGGCCTGCTTGTCGAACTCGTCGGGCAGGCGGTATTGGGCCCGGCGGAACTTCTGGCCATACACGTTGAGTCGCGGCGGCGCGGGATAGTGGCACGTGGAGCAGGGGACGTCGTACTTTCGCGACCATGCCGGGAGCGCCAGGGCCGCCGAGGGAAACAGCGCCGGGAGCGCAGCCGCCAGGACGAAGAGCATGGAGACGCGTGCGAAGCGTGAACAGCCCTGACCTTGCACCATGGAAATCCTCCTTTGGTGAGTGACACATCGAGTTTCCAGTCATCGCGCGGCCGGTGGCAGTCCCGGAAGCGAGCCTGGCGGGTAGACGGTTCCACCGTGTTCTGAGACGAAGGCGCGCGCGGCCGTGGCCTCACGAAAGGCGATCAGGCTCGGCATGCAGCGGTCGTAGCACATCTGCATGGGGGCCCCGGCCTGGTCGATGACAGGAGGATGATGCATGCAAGGGGTCTCGTCGCTCCCCTCGACCAGGAAGGCCTGCTGCATCGGCAGACTGCCGCCGCCGGCGTAGTTGGTGACCTGGATGTCCCGCACGGCCTCGGGGCTCTCCTTTTGGTAGTGCAGTGCACAGCGGGGACAGCAGGCCGTGACGGTCTTGCCGCCCCCGAGAGTCAGGGTCGCTCGCACTTGAGGGTGGATCTCGCGCTGGCAAACCCAGCAGAGGTCCGCCTTCCCGGCGCACGCCGCGAGGGCCGCCAGGACAATAAGGATCAGCAGGGATCGGAGAGTCGACATCGATGTTTCTCCGCGCGGCGCGCGACCTCGGGCATTATAGACCCGCGGCCAAGGCGCACATCGCACCAATCGGGCCGTCAGTGTCCTCGCATCTCGGGCACCGGGATGCGTGACGGCTCCACCGAGCCGCGTTTCATCTCGAAGTTCCACTTCCAGATCTGGTAGATGGGGGGATAGACCAGGAGCTCGAGGATGAAGCTGGTGATGAGGCCGCCGATCATCGGCGCGACCACCCGCTTCATCATGTCGGCTCCGGTCCCGAGGGACCACATGATCGGCATCAGCCCCGCGAAGGCGGCGGTCACCGTCATCATCTTCGGCCGGATGCGCTTGACGGCGCCGTGGATGATGGCTTCCCGCAGGTCCTGGAGTGTACGCATCTTGCCCGCGCGCACGGCGTCGTAGTACGAGAGATCGAGAAAGAGCAGCATGAACACGCCGGTCTCTGCGTCGAGCCCCATGAGGGCGATCATGCCGACCCAGACGGCGATCGAGATGTTGTAGCCAAGCAGGTAGAGGAGCCAGACCGCGCCGATGACGGAGAAGGGCACCGCGAGCATGACGATGGTCGCCTTCACCGGCGACTTGGTGTTCATGTAGAGAAGGACGAAGATGAGGAAGATCGTGATCGGCACCACGATCTTCAACCGCTCGCGCACGCGGATCATGTTTTCGTACTGACCGCTCCACTGGACGGCGTATCCGGTAGGGATCGCGACCTTCCTGGCGACAATGCGCTTCGCCTCCTCGACGTAGCCGCCGACGTCCCGGCCTGCCAGGTCCACGTAGACGTAACCGGCGAGCATGCCGTTCTCGTCGCGGATCATGGCGGCACCCGTGGTCATGCGGATGTCGGCGAGCTGGGCAAGGGGGACCTGCGCCCCGGACATGGTCGGGACGAGAACTCTTTGCAGACGATCCAGGCTGTCCCGCAACTCGCGGGCGTAACGGACGTTCACGGTGTAGCGCTCGCGGCCCTCGACGGTCGTGGTGATGGCCTCGCCGCCGATCGCAGACTGAATGACCATCTGCGCCTCCTGGATGCTCAAACCGTAGCGCGCCAGAGCGTCGCGCTTGAGGACGAAGTCGAGGAAGTATCCGCCGGCCGTGCGCTCCGCGTAAATGCTGCGCGTGCCCCGGACGTCCTTCAAGACGGCCTCCATCTCGGCGCCGATCTTCTGGATGACCTCCAGGTCCGCCCCGAAAATCTTGATGCCGACGGGGGTGCGAATGCCCGTCGTGAGCATGTCGATCCTGTTCTTGATGGGCATCGTCCAGGCGTTGGTGACGCCGGGGAACCGGAGCTTCTGATCAAGCTCCGCGACGATGTCTTCGCGCGTGATCCGGTCGTACCAGATGTGCCGGAGCGGTCCCTGCAGGAACCCGGGCCACCCCGAATAGAAGCGCGGGACGCCGCGCCACCCGGACCTGGGCTTGAGGATGATGGTCGTCTCCATCATGGAGAAGGGGGCGGGGTCCGTGGAGGTCTCGGCACGGCCGGCCTTGCCGAAGACGCTGACCACCTCGGGCACCTCCATGATCAGCTTGTCCATCGTCTGCAGCAGCCGTTCGGCCTCGGTCACCGACAGCCCGGGGAGCGTCGTGGGCATGTACAGGAGCGTCCCCTCGTCGAGAGGCGGGAAGAACTCGGAACCCAGGCTGAGGTAGACCGGGATCGTGGTCAGGACGAGCGCGAGGGCCAGCGCGATCGTGATCTTCGGGAACTTGAGCACGAGGTTGCAGACGGGCTCATAGATCCTGAAGAGGATGCGACTGATCGGGTGCCGCTCTTCCGGGTAGTAGGTCCCGACCACGACATTATGGGTGAGCCAGGAGAGCCAGCGAGGACGGAAGCGCATCGGGTCCATCCGCGTGAAGAGCATCCGCATCGCCGGGTCGAGCGTGATCGCCAGGATCGCCGCGATGGCCATGGCGAGATTCTTCGTGTAGGCGAGGGGCTTGAACAGGCGCCCCTCCTGGTCCACGAGCGTGAAGATCGGCATGAAGGCCACGGCGATCACGAGGAGCGAAAAAAACACCGAAGGCCCCACCTCCTTGAGGGCATTCAGCCGCACCAGGTGGTAATCCCCGACGCGCCCTCCGGCCTCCCAGAGCTGCAGCTTTTTGTAGGCGTTCTCCACCTCGACGATGGCCCCGTCCACCAGGATGCCGATCGAGATGGCGATTCCGGCGAGCGACATGATGTTGGAGGTGACGCCCATGAAGTACATCGGGATGAAGGCGAGCACGACCGAGACCGGGATGGTCACGATCGGGATGATCGCGGAAGGGATGTGCCAGAGGAAGATGAGGATGACCAGGCTCACGATGACCATCTCCAGCAGCAGCTCTTCCTTGAGATTGTCGATGGAGCGCTCGATGAGCTCGGATCGGTCGTACGTCGGCACCAGCTCGACGCCCGGGGGAAGAGAAGGTCGGATGCTGTCGATCTTCTCCTTGACCCGATCGATGACGTTGAGGGCGTTTTCGCCGTAGCGCATGATGACGATCCCGCCCACGGTGTCCCCGGCGCCGTCCAGATCGACGATGCCGCGGCGGATGTCGGGCCCCAGGGCCACCCGGGCCACGTCGCGCACGAGCACCGGGGTCCCCTTGCCGTTGTCGCCCACCACGATGTTCTCGAAATCGGCGATCGAGCGGGCGTAGCCGCGGCCCCTGACCATGTATTCCGCCCCGGAAAATTCCACCACGCGCCCGCCGACGTCGTTGTTCCCCTGCCGGATCGCCTCAATCACCTTCTGGAGCGGGATCTTGTAGGCCAGCAGCGTGTCGGGATCGACGCTGACCTGGTACTGTTTCTGGAAGCCCCCGATTGAAGCGACCTCGGCCACCCCGGGGATGCTCTGGAGCCAGTAGCGCAGATACCAGTCCTGGAACGAGCGCAGCTCTGCAAGGTCATGCTTCCCGGAGCGATCGACGAGGGCGTACTGGTAGACCCAGCCGACTCCCGTTGCATCCGGACCCAGTTCGGTCCGCACCCCTTCGGGGAGGCGCGGCAGGATCTTGCTCAGGTACTCCAGGGTCCGGCTGCGCGCCCAGTAGATGTCGGTGCCGTCCTGAAAAATGATGTAGACATACGAGAAGCCGAAGTCGCTGAAGCCCCGGATCGCCTTGACCTTCGGGGCTCCCAGAAGGGCGGTGATGATCGGATAGGTGACCTGGTCCTCCATGATGTCGGGACTGCGGTCCCAGCGGGAGTAGACAATCACCTGCGTGTCGGACAGGTCGGGAATGGCGTCCAGGGGGACGCTCTTCATCGCATAGACCGCCATCCCGACCGCCACCGCGGTCAGGATCAGGACGATGAACTTGTTGCGCGCCGAGAACTCGATGATCCGCTCGACCATCAGCGCGCCCCCGCTCCGTTCGGCGCCGCCGCCGCGGCTTCGAGGGCGGCTTTGAGCTTCGATTCGGAATCGATGAAGAAGTTGCCGGAGGTCACAACACTTTCGCCTTCGGCCAGGCCCTCCAGGACCT
>JAYUCR010000132.1:0-2151 GCA_043740165.1 Acidobacteriota bacterium
GCGGACTTCCTATCATCCAGCAGGATCTGGCGCAGGACAAGGAGGCTCGCGGAACGCGTCAGCTCGGGGCGCTTCTTGATGGCGTCCTCCACCTCCCCCGGCGTCACCTGGATCTTGCTCAGGACGGCGGCCTCCTTCACCTTCTGCATGATGAGGCTGCTGCGGATCCGATCGCGGAACGCGTCCTTTCCCTCCTGCATGGTGGCGTCGACGTCCCCTTCGGTCAGGCCGAGCTCCTTGAAGTAGGCGTCCACCTCCGCCTCGGAGACGGCGATCTTGAGCCCCTCGGAAGCCTTCAGGAGGAGCTGCTCCTCGATGAACTGGTCGAGCAGCCGGCTCTTGATGGTGTCCATCTGCTCCCCCTCGTCGGTGTCCTCGCCGGCGTTGTCGTTGAGGTAGCGCTCGAACGCCTTGTAGGAGATCGCGCGGCCGCCCACCTGGGCCACGGCGCCGGGATCGGGACCGGTGCCGTCCGTCGGCTGCCCGTCGACCATTCGCCCCCCCGCCGAGCGCCCCTCGGTGCCCGCGGTGCCGTCCGCGCCGGCGCCGGTCCCGCCGGCGGCCGCGCCCGTGGCGGAAGCGCCCTGGGTCGACGCATCGTCTTTCTTTCCGAGGGAGCAGCCGCCGAGGGCCGCGGCGCAGCAGAGCGCCAGCCCGCCGGTCAGGATGAGGCCCCGTCGAAGGGGCGTCTGGGTCATTGTCGTTTTTCCCCGCCCGGTTTTTCCGCGCTGGAGCGGCGACCGGCGAGGCTATCACACGGTCCTATGGCCCGCAACAGTTCGCGCACCGCCTCGATCCGCCCCATCTCCGAGGTGGTGGCCGGCAGATCGAGGCGCAGGAGGGCCGGCGGGACGAGGCGCGCCCCCGGCCGCTCCGACACCGCCCGCACCAGGTCCTGGGGGCTGAACGGGGCGTCCTCGGCGAACTTCACCTGCACCGCCCCGCGCTGCAGCTCGATGGCGCGCGCCTTCAGCGTGTCGGCTTCGATCCGCAGCGCCGCCAGGGCGAGCAGGCGCTCCGCCTGCGGCGGCGGCTCGCCGTACTGGTCGCGCAGGCGGGCGCGGATTCGGGTGAGCGTTGCGGTCTCGCCGGTCGAGGCGACCTCCTTGTAGAGCATCAGGCGGTCGCCGAAGTCGGCGATGTACTCCTCCGGGATCCGGATGTCGACCCCCAGGTTGATCTGTACCTTGGTCTCGGGGGGCGGCGCCTCCCCTTTCAGCTCGCGCACCGCGCGGTCGAGGAGCTGGCAGTACATCTCGAAGCCGACGGCGGCGATGTGGCCGCTCTGCTCGCCGCCCAGAATGTTGCCGGCGCCGCGGATCTCCAGGTCCATCGCCGCGATCCGGAACCCCGACCCGAGCTCGGTGAATTCCTGGAGGGCCTTCAGCCGCCGCCGCGCGATGGCGGTGAGCGCCTTGCGGCCGGGCACCATGAACCAGGCATAGGCGCGCCGGTCGGAGCGCCCCACCCGGCCGCGGAGCTGGTAGAGCTGCGCCAGGCCGAAGCGGTCGGCGCGGTTGACGATGATGGTGTTCACGCGCGGAATGTCGAGCCCGTTCTCGATGATGGTGGTCGCCAGCAGGACATCGAAATCCCCCTGCAGGAACGACATCATGGCGCGCTCCAGCATCCCCTCGCTCATCTGCCCGTGGCCGACGACGATGCGCGCCTCGGGGACGATGCGGTGCAGGAAGTTGGCCATCGAGGCGATCGACTCCACCCGGTTGTGCACGAAGTAGACCTGCCCGCCGCGCTGCAGCTCGTGGCGGATCGAGGTGGCGATCGTCCCCTCCTTGAACGGCACGATGGCGGTCTGGATGGCGAGGCGGTTCTCGGGCGGCGTCTCGATCACCGTCATGTCGCGGATGCCGGCGAGCGACATCTGCAGCGTGCGCGGGATCGGGGTCGCGGTCAGGGTCAGGACATCGACGTTCTTCTTGATCGTCTTGATCCGCTCCTTGTGCGCCACGCCGAAGCGCTGCTCCTCGTCCACCACCAGGAGCCCCAGGTCGCGGAACAGGACGTCCTTCGACAGCAGGCGGTGGGTGCCGATCAGGACATCGACCTTTCCCTTCGCCACCGCGTCGAGGATCACCTTCTGCTCCTTCGGCGACCGGAAGCGCGACACCATCTCGATGGTCCCCGGCCAGG
>JAYUCR010000133.1:0-2148 GCA_043740165.1 Acidobacteriota bacterium
GGCCGCTGCGAGACCACGAACCTCCCGTGGGTCATCGAGGCGAAGAGCCTGGCGGCGCTCGTCGGGCTGCCGAAGGCCGGGCTGATCAACGACCTCGAAGCCAACGCCTGGGGGCTCGACGAGCTGGCGCCGGCCGATCTCCTGGCGCTGAACCCCGGGGCTCCCGGTGCCGAGGGCAATTCCGCTATCATCTCCGCCGGGACCGGGCTGGGCGAGGCGGGGATTTACTGGGACGGCCGGCGGAGCCTCCCCTTCGCCACCGAAGGGGGGCACACCGATTTCGCTCCCAAGAACGACCTGGAGGACGACCTTCTCGGTTTCCTTCGGGCACGCTACGGCCGTGTTTCGTGGGAGCGCGTGGTGTCGGGGCCGGGGCTGGTGAACATCTACGAGTTTCTGCGCGATTCCGGACGGTTCCAGGAGAGCCCGACGATGGCCGCGGCGATGGCGGCGGAAAACCAGCACGGGGACGCGGCGGCGGCGATCAGCACCACCGCCCTGTCGGGGACCTGCCCGCTTTCGTCACAGGCGCTGGACCTCTTCGTGTCGCTCTACGGCTCCGAGGCCGGCAACCTGGCGCTCAAGACGATGTCCACCGCCGGGATCTACGTCGGCGGCGGCATCGCGCCCCGGATCGTCGAGCGGCTGCGCGCCGGCGGCTTCATGGAGGCGTTCGTGACCAAGGGCAGGATGCGGACGCTGCTGGAATCGATGCCGGTGCGCGTGGTGCTGAACGACAGTTCCGCGCTTCTCGGCGCCGCCCGGCATGCCGCCGAGGCCTGAGGCGGAGCCACTGGGAAAACGATGAGCCGCATGACGATCAAGGAGCAGGTCCTGGGCAGTCCCGGGATCGAAAAACGGCGCGCCGCCGATCTGGCGAACATCCTGGAGCGCTTCGCCGGAGCCGGCAAGGCGATCGCCCGGGCGGTGCGGCGCGCGGCGCTGTCGGGTGAGACCGGCTATGCCGGAGGCGCCAACATCACCGGTGACCGGCAGAAGAAGCTTGACATCATCGGCAACCAGCTGGTCCTCGACGCGTTCAAGCAGGGAGGCCTCGTCTCCGGCATTGTGTCGGAGGAGGACGACCTGATGGTGCCGACCTCCACCCCCGATGCGCCGTATGTCGTCTGCACCGATCCGATCGACGGCTCGTCGAACACCGACATCAACGGCCCGCTCGGCACGATCTTTTCGATCTGCGCGCGGCGTCCCGGCGTGGCGCTGCCGCAGGGCTCCGACATCGTCGCGGCCGGCTACATTCTTTACGGGCCGAGCACGCTCCTGGCGTTCAGCGTCGGGAGCGGCGCCGTCGGGTTCACGCTCGACGAGGAAGCTGGGGGGTTCACCCTCTCGCACCCGGCGCTGCGCTGCCCGAAGAAGGGGAAGACCTTCAGCGCCAACCTCGGCCGGCAGCGCGAGTGGCACCCGAACGTGCACGCCTACCTCGACTGGGTGACTGATGACGACCCGGCCACCGGCCGTCCCTACTCGCTGCGCTACATCGGGGCGCTCGTGGCCGACCTGCACCGCTGCTTCATCGAGGGCGGCCTGTACTTCTACCCCGCCGACCCGAAACACAAGGAGGGCAAGCTGCGCATGCTGTACGAGTGCGCTCCCCTCGCCTTCCTCGCCGAGCAGGCCGGCGGCCGGGCTTCGAACGGAGTGGCGCGTATTCTCGACGTCCCGGCGTCGGCGGCGCACCAGCGCTCGCCGCTCGTGATCGGCAGCGCCGACGACGTCGCCTGTTTCGAATTATTTCTGAAGGGAGAAACGCCGTGATCGTGACCGAACGAGTGCGTGAGATCCTGTCGTGGTACGGGAGCGACAGCCCCGGCACCCTGACCAACCTGGCCCGCATCCTGAACCACGGCCGCCTCGGCGGCACCGGCCGGCTCGTGATCCTGCCGGTCGACCAGGGGTTCGAGCACGGCCCGGCGCGTTCCTTCGCCGTCAACCCTCCCGCCTACGACCCGCGCTACCACTTCGAGCTGGCGATCGAAGCGGGGTGCAACGCCTACGCCGCGCCGCTCGGCTTCATCGAGGCGGGGGCGCGCGATTTCGCCGGCCATATCCCGCTCATCCTGAAGGTGAACAACAAGGACTCGCTCCTGGAGGAGAAAGACCCGACGCAGGCCTGGACCGGCGGCG
>JAYUCR010000134.1:0-12844 GCA_043740165.1 Acidobacteriota bacterium
CGGATCGCTCCCGCCCGCCGGAACTTCAGCGCCCGCGAGCTCTCGCGGGCGCCTTTCTGTCCAGCACGAGGACTCATGGAGCACTGGCACTCATGACGAACCGCCCGGGATCACCCTTGCGCGCCGCCCTCCTGGCGGCGCTTGTCGCGTTCACACCCGCGGTCGCGGCCACCGCCACATCGACGCCGGCGAATGCTTTGGCCGCCATTCCGGCGACGCCCGCGGGAGCCGGCCTGAGCGCCTTCGGCTACGCCTTCAAGTTTGCCACCGCCATCGGCTCCGACGCCGACGACCGGGACAAGTCGCAGCTCGGCGTCATCACGGATCTGATCGCGGCCGGCGCCCTCGACGATGCGGCCGGCCGGATCGAGGCGATGGACGGTTGGCGCCGGGGCGTCGCCTACGCCGACCTGGCGACCGCACTCGCCCGCGCCGGACGGAAGGAGGAAGCGCGCACGTACGTCAACCGGGCGCAGGAATTCCGCAAGACGGTCGAGGAGTGGCCGAACCAGCGCATCGGTGCCCACATCGCCGAAGCGCTGGCGGCCTTGAGCGACGTGGAAGGGGCCAGGGAGATCGCCGCCGGGCTCGCCACGGAGGATCGGCAGTACGCCGGCCGTGCGGTGACCACGGTCGCTTCGGCCCAGGCGGCGCGCGGCGAATTCGCGGCGGCGCTCGAAACCCTGAAGAAGATCGACCAGGAGATCGACTACGACATCGTCTGGTGGCGCACCGCCGGCTATCTCGAGATCGCCCGGCAGAAAAATCGCACCCCGAAGGAGCGCCAGGAGGCGCTGCTCGCGGCGCGCCGGTCGGCGGAGGGGATTCCAGGCTGGAAGGAGGCGGAAGCGCTCGAGAGCATCGCCGGGGAGATGCTGGTGGGCGGCGACACGCCCGGCGCCAGGGAGGCCCTGCACAAAGCCGACACGCTGCTCCACGCCCTGCCTCCCGCGACACCGATGCGGGCGCCGCTGCTCTCGAACCTGGCGCGCGCCTGGGCGAGAGCGGGCGATGCACGGCGCGCGCGCGGCCTGCTGTCGCAAGCGGAGCGGGCGGTGACCGACGAGCTGCGCATCGATCAGCCGGGGATCTGGGCCAACCTGGCAGCGAGCTACGACGCGATCGGCAACGAGCCGGAGAAGCAACGCCTTCTCGATCGGGCCCTGGGCTCCGCGCAGGGGCTCGAGAACGCCCGCCCCCGGGCGCTCGCCGTCGTGACCATCTGCCGCGCCCTCGGGCAGCACGGCATCGACCCCGATGATGCGGCGCGCATGCGGCTCGATGCTCTCTACGACGGCCTCAAGGCCCCATGGTGAAAGGCGCGGGCCGGATGATGCGGCCCTGCCTCCTCCGCGGATCCGTCGTCCTGCTCCTGGCACTCGCCGCCTCCGGAACTCCCCGGGCGGCCGAGGGCCCGACCGGCGGCATCCGCGGAACGGTCTACGACAAGGACTTCTCGGCGCCGCTGCCTCAGGCGCGGGTCTCGATCAACGAGATCCTGCTCTCGGCCGTGACGGCCGACGACGGCCACTTCCTCTTCGAGCGCGTCCCGCCGGGGCGTTACACCCTGTCGGTCGTCAAGGACGGCTACGAGCGCCAGGTGATCTCCGGTGTGGTGGTGACCGCCGGCCAGCTGACCGACGTGCGGGCCGACCTCGCCTCGGAGGTGGTGGAGCTGGACGAGCTGGTGGTCACGGGAGCCGATCTCCTGGCGGGGGGCGACCTGGCGAGTCTCGAGATCCGGCAGACCTCGGTCACCATGCAGGACGCCATCTCGTCCGAGCTCCTGAAGCGATCGGGGGTCTCCGATCTGGCGGGCGCTCTCAAGCTCGTGGTCGGGACCTCGGTCGTGGGAGGGAAGTACGCCTCCGTCCGCGGCCTGAGCGACCGCTATACCGGCACCACCCTGAACGGCGTGCGGGTCCCGAGCGCCGACCCGCGCCGCCGGGCGGTGCAGGTCGATCAGTTCCCCTCCGGCACCATCGACAGTGTGACGGTCACCAAGACCTTCACCCCCGACCTGCAGGGCGACTTCACCGGCGGTGGCATCGACATCCGCACCCGGTCGATCCCCGAGGGGAAGGTCCTCGCCGTGACGGCCTCTCTCGAGCACAACTCCCTCGCCACCGGCAACGATTCATTCCTGACCTACGACGGCGGAGGGGTGACGACCCTGGGAAACGATCACGGGGCGCGCGACCTCCCCGAGGAGGCGAACGACCCGCTGCCGACCTTTCCCCGTTTCATTCCCAAGCCGACCCCGGCGCAGTTCGCCGCGTCGCAGGCCTACGACCGTCTGGTGCGCTCCTTCACCCCGGTGATGGGGGTGACGCGCGAGGACCCGGGAGCGAACTATGCCTTCTCGGTGGTCGCCGGGAACCGCTGGCCGGCCGGGAGCCGCGGCGTACTGGGGGTCATGGGCGCCCTGACCACGTCGCACAAGTACGACTACTTCGAAGACGGGCAGAACAACACCGGAGAGGTCTCGGTCGCCGACCAGCCGATCGCCTTGACGCGGCCGCGCAGCGACAGCCGCGGGTCCGACAATCTCCTGCTGGGGGGACAGGGCACCATCGTCTGGCAGCCGACGCCGCACCACGAGCTGACGGCACGTGTCATCGCCAACCAGGCCACCGAGGACGAGGCGCGCTTCCAGGTGCAGGAGACCGGCGACGTGACGGTGGAACAAAACCAGAGCCTGCACTACACCGAGCGGCGCGTCACCACCTACCAGCTTCAGGGCCGGCACATCCTGGCCGATCTCTTCGGCGCCGACGGGGCGCACTTCCGCGATCTCTCCCTCGACTGGGTGGCGGCGAAGAACCGGACGCGGCAAGACGAGCCCGACGTGCGGTACTTCCGCAACGTCTTCGACACCTCCACTCTGGCGGCCGAGATGCCCGCCAACAGCACCGAGGCGGAAAACACCCGCCGCATCTGGCGCGCCATCGAGGAGAGCAACACGGTCGGAGGGCTCAACCTCAACGCCCCGTTTCACCAGTGGAGCGGTACCGAGGGGCATCTCAAGGCGGGCCTGATGATCGATCGGACCGACCGCGTCTCGACCCAGAACTCGTTCACGTACAAGTTCGCCAGCCAGTTCGGCGGGGCCACCAACCTGGCCGCGGCCCACAACCGGATGCTGGCGCGCTTCAAGGCCGCGGGCCCGGACGATCTGTGGACCGACGTCTTTCTCGATCCCGGCCGCATCGGGCTGGCCACGAACAGCCCTCCGGCTCCCAACCAGCTTCTCTGGACCATCGTGCCGCTCGGGGACGACGTGGACTACACCGGCCAGCAGTCGATCGACGGGTATTACGCCATGGGCGAGGTGCCGCTCTCCCCTACCGTGAAGATCATCGGCGGAGCGCGCCGCGAAAGCACCGCGATCGCCGTCATCCCGACGAACGAGGCGTTTGGGAAGGTGGAGATCATCGAGATCCTGCCGAGCGGCGACCGGGCGATCGTCAGCGTCCCGCAGGACGAGACCAACGTCGACATCAAGGACACGGCGCTCCTCCCCTCCGTCGGGGTGGTCTACGAAGTGATTCCCAACATGAACCTGCGCGCGTCGTGGGGGCGAACGATCGCCCGCCCCACCTTCCGCGAGCTGGCGCCGGTGGCGACCGAGGAGTTCATCTTCGGCGACGAGTACATCGGCAACCCGACCCTCACCCTGTCGCACATCACCAACTACGACGTGCGGTGGGAGTGGTTCCGGAAGCCGGGGGAGGTCCTGACCTTCGGCCTGTTCGGCAAGAAGCTCCAGGACCCGATCGAGCAGATCAGCTTCTCGGCGGGGGGCCGCTCTTTCATCCAGCCGGTGAACTACCAGCGAGGCCAGGTGTACGGCGTCGAGATCGAGGCGAGGGAGCCGCTCGATCCGATCGCCACCTGGCTCCGCGGCGTCGGGCTCGGCGTGAACCTGACCCTCATCCGCTCCGAGGTGGACGTGCCTCCGTCCGAGCAGACCTCGCTGAGCGACTTCGGGCTGGACGAACCGACGCGCCGGCTGCAGGGCCAGCCCGACTACGTCTTCAACTTCAACGCGTCGTACGACAACGACCGCAGCGGAACCTCCGGCGGGCTGTTCTACAACGTCGTCGGCGAAACGCTGCTCACCGGCGCCGCCCGCGGCGCCGAGAATGGCAGCCCGAACGTCTTCGAGCTGCCGTATCACGGTCTCGATCTGAGGCTCAGCCAGAGGGTCGGCAAGGGGGTCTCGGTCGTCTTCAAGGCCACCAACATCCTGCGCTCCGACCGGCGCAGCGTTTATCGCACCCCCGACGGCGAGGAAGTGGTGAAGACGCTTCGCGATACCGCGCTGCTGATCTCGCTCGGCGCCTCGATGACGTGGTGATCTTGTCACACCGCCGTCACAGCCTCGTCACCCGTCCCCGCTACCGTTGACCGGGTGAAGAGTCCGCGCCGATCCCGCACCATCGCATTCGTCCTCAGCTGCGCCTTCGCGTGCCATGTCGCCCGCGCCGGCGAGGGGGAAACGGACCACGCACCCCCTGCGGCGAACTCCGGCGCGACCAGCGCCGCAACCCCCGAGGCCGCCCGCGCCACGATGGCGAAATGGGTCGAAACCCAGCAGCTGATCGCGAAGGAGACCCGGGACTGGCAGCAGGGCAAGGAGATGCTGCAGTCGCGCATCGCCCTGTTGAAGAGCGAGATCGCCGCCCTCGACGGGAAGCTCAAGGAGCTGCAAGCCACCGGGGCTGACGCCGACCACAAGCGATCGGGGCTGGTGGCGGAGGATCAGTCTCTGGTGAGCGCCGCGACCTCGCTCGCGGTGTGGGCGGGAGAGCTCGAGGGACAGCTTCAGGAGCTCGGCAAACGGCTTCCCGATCCGCTGCGCGAGAAGGTCGGCCCGCTCTACGCGCGCATGCCGGCGGACCCGAAGAACACCAAGGTGTCGCTCGCCGAGCGCTACCAGAACGTGGTCGGGATCCTGAACGAGGTCGCCAAGTTCAACAACGAGATCAGCATGGCGAGCGAGGTCCGCTCGCTCGGCGGCAAGCCCTCCGAGGTCAAGACGGTCTACGTCGGGCTGGCGCAGGCCTATTACCTGAGCGCCGGGGGCGAGGCGGGGGTCGGCCGGCCGGACGCCTCGGGCTGGCAGTGGGAGCCGGTCGCCGGTCTCGCACCGAAAGTCCAGGAGGTCGTCGAGGTGCTGCAGAGCAAGGCTTCCCCGAAGTACGTCCCCCTGCCGGTGACGATCCAATGAATAGGGCCAGGATGCTGACGACCTCATGGGCGGCGGCGTTGCTGCTTTCGGCTCCGGCCCTGGCGCAGGAGCCGCCCTCCGCGGAACCCCGGGCAGCGGAACCCCTGGCACAGGCGGCCGCGGGGGCGCAGCGCGACTACGAGAAGAGCCTCGCCGACCTGGCGACGCTGCACGAGTCGATCCGCAACGAGAAGATCCCGATGTCCCAGGAGCAGGGGAACCTCGAGCGGACCCTCGCCGACCTGCGCCGCCGCTACGACGACGTGTCGCGCTCCCAGGACGGCCGCGCCCTCGAGGTCACCAACCTCACCTCCGCCATGAAGCTGCGGCAGGACGAGACCACCTACATCTCGAACCTGCTCGATGAGTATGCCCGCGGCTTCGACGGCCTGATGCACGTGAGCGAGGTGCCGCGCTACGCCGCCGTCCTTCAGGCGGCGCGGCGGGCGCCGCAGAACAATGACCTGACGACGCTTCAGAAGCTCGATCATCAAGTCGGCCTGCTGCGCGGCTCGATCGATCGGCTCAACGACCTGGTGGGCGGCGCGCGCTTCGAGGGCGAGGCGGTCGATCCCAAGGGGACGGTGGCGAAGGGCGAATTCACCCTCGTGGGGCCGGTGGCGCTGTTCGCCTCCGGCGGGGCCGGGGCGGCCGGGCTGGCGGTGGCGCAGACCGGCTCGGCCCTGCCCTCCATACGCACGCTGAGCGAGGCGATGACCGCGGGCCTGAAGAGCCTGGTCGCCAAAGGTTCCGGGATGCTGCCGCTCGATCCGACGCGCGGCGGCGCGCTCCAGGAGCTGGTCGCCCGCGGCAGCCTCATCGGCACCTTCAAGAAGGGCGGCCCGATCATGTGGCCGCTCCTGTTCGTGTCGCTCCTGGCCTCGACGGTGATCATCGAGCGGCTGATCTTCCTGGGCCGCGAGGGGCGGGCGCGCGACGAAGAGACGGTGGAACGGATCATGGAGCGGGTCGGCGAAGGGGACGTCGAGGGGGCGATCGCGGCGGGACAGAGATCGAACGACTACGTCGCCAGGGCGCTGACCTACGCCCTGCGCCACCGCCAGAAGTCGCTCTCCAACGCCCTGATGCGATCCGCCGCGCAGGAGCTGCAGCGCTACAACCGCGGCATCGCGATCCTCGACACCTGCGTCACCATGGCCCCGCTTCTGGGCCTTCTCGGGACGGTCACCGGGATGATGGGCTCCTTCAGCATGATGGGGGGCGGCGAGCTGAGCGCCCCGGCGCAGATCACCGGCGGGATCGCCGAGGCGCTGATCGCCACCACCTTCGGCCTGGGGATCGCCGTGACCGCGCTCATCCCGATGAACTATCTCCACTCCAGGAGCGACGGGGCACGGCACGAGATCGAAGATGCCTCGACCCACCTGGAGCTGCTCATGAAACCAGTCATGGACGCCGAGGCGGCCGCCCCCTTCCGGGGCGCTGCGCCGCGGGTGGCGTCCGTTCCGGCGGCGGCCTGGGTCGCGGTCCCCGAGCCATGAGAACGCGGGCCTATCACTTCAAGCGGGCGAAGATCGAGATCGTTCCCCTCATCGACGTGGTCTTCTTTCTCCTGGCGACGTTCGTCATGGTGTCGCTGTCGATGACCCGGAACCAGGGGATGCAGGTGCAGCTCCCGGCCGCCTCGTCGGCCGAGAAGCAGCCCTCCGAAGACAAGGCGGTCACGCTGACGGTCATGGCCAACGGCGAGATCTTCTTCAACAAGGAGAAGATCGCGGCGGGCCAGCTGCCGTTCAAGCTGCAGACCTACAAGGCCTCCACCAAGGACCCCAGGATCATCCTGAACGCCGCCTCGGACGCCGACTTCAAGCAGGTCGTGGCGGCGCTCGACGAGGCGCGAAAGCTCGGGATCACCAAGGTCGGGATCTCGACCGAGAAGAAATGAGCCGCTCCACTCTGAAAGCGCTGCTGGTCGCCGTTCTCATCCACGGCGGCATCCTGCTGTTCGGCGGGCTGCTCATGGTGCACGCGTCGAAGCCGGGCGAGATCCGGGAGGACGTGGAGCTGCTCACCGACGACAGCGCGCAGGACGCCGAGCAGAAGCAGGCGGAACAGAAGCGGCAGGATGAGGCCAGCGCCTCGGAGGCCGACGGCCGGATCGCCGCTGAAGCCGAGAAGATGCCCGACCTGCACGAGATCCAGAGCCTCGAATCTCCGGCCTCCGGCCCGGCGCTGGCCCCCCTGAGCCTGAGCGACATCGAAGGGGCTCTCGCGCCTGGTGCGGCCGGCGACGACGGCGGATTCGGCGGGGGCGGCGGACTCACCTCGGGTGGACGGATCGGCGCCTCGGGAGTCGGCGGCGGCCCCGGGGGCGACTTCGAATTGATCCTGTCGGTCGGCGACCTGGATCAGCGACCCAGGGCGCTGTTCCAGTCGCCGCCGAGCTATCCCGCCGAGCTGCGCCGGCGCCGCGTGCAGGGAACGGTCCAGATCGTCTTCCTCGTCGACACCGCGGGAAAGGTGATCGATCCCAAGGTGGAGCGATCGTCCGACCCGGCCTTCGAGAAGCCGGCGCTCGACGCCGTCCGCCAGTGGCGCTTCGAGGCCGGAACGCGCAACGGGCATCCCGTGACCTTCAAGCTGCGCATTCCGATCACCTTCAGCGCGAGCTGAGCCCCCCATGCAGCGGCTCCGGACGAAGTGGGACGCGGTGCTCCTCTGGAGCCTCCTGCCGCTTTGCCTGCTGGCATCCGCCGCCAGCGCGAGCCCTGCCACCGCGACCCCCGACACCGGATCGGCGGCCTCGCGCCCCACCGACCTCTGGAAGGACCCGACGTTCCAGAAGCAGTTCATGGGGAGCTATGGGTTCCAGGCGGAGCTCGAGCCGCGCGTCTCCCCGATCGAGCGCGAGCAGATGGAAAAGGTCCTGGCGCTGATGGGGACCGACCTCGAAGCCGCGGCCACGCTGCTGCAGGGCGCCACGAAGCCGGAATCGAGCGCGGTGTTCGACTTCACCCTCGGCAACATCCGTTTCCAGCAGGAGCGCCTCGACGACGCCGCCGGGCACTACCAGGAGGCGATCCGCAAGTTCCCCAGCTTCCGGCGGGCGCACAAGAATCTCGGCCTCGTCGAGGTCCGGCTGGGGAAGCCCGCGGAGGCGATCACGGCGCTGACGCGGGTGGCGGAGCTCGGGGGCGGCGACGCTCTGACCTTCGGGCTCCTCGGCTACGCCTTCAGCGGCACCGGGCAGTTCGTCTCCGGAGAGTCGGCCTTCCGCAACGCCGTCCTGATGCAGCCGGCGGTTCTCGACTGGAAGCTCGGGCTGACGCAGTGCGTCCTCAGGCAGCAGAAGTACGGCGAGGCGGCGAGCCTGTGCGAGGAGCTGATCACCGCCTATCCCGACCGGGCCGACCTGTGGCTCCTGCAGGCCAACGCCTATATCGGCCTCAACCAGCCGATGAAGGCAGCGGAGAACTTCGAGGTGGTGGCCGGAATGGGAAAGGCGACCACCGGAGCGCTTTACACCCTCGGAGACATCTACGCCAACGAGAGTCTCTGGGATCCGGCGGCGCGCGCCTACCGCCTGGCGATCGAGAACGAGCCGGACCAGTCGCCCGACCGCCCGATCCGCAGCGTCGAGATCCTGGCGCAACGCGGCGCCGCCACGCAGGCGCGCGTGCTGGCGGAGCAGGTGCGCCAGGCCTTCGACGCGCGCCTGGATGACGCCCAGCGCAAAAAGTTCCTGAAGGTCCAGGCCCGCCTGGCGGCCGGCGAAGGGGGAGCCGAGAACTCGGCGGCCCTGCTGGAGGAGATCGTCAAGCTCGACCCGCTCGACGGTGAAGCGCTCCTTCTTCTGGGCCAGCACTACGCCAAGGCCTCGGACCCGGAGCGGGCGATTTTCTATTACGAGCGCGCCGAGGGGATCGACGCCTTCGAGGGCGAGGCGAAGACCCGCCACGCGCAGCTCCTGGTGGCCCAGTCGAGGTACGCCGAGGCGCTCCCCCTGCTCAAGCGCGCCCAGGAGATCCGGCCGCGCGAGGATGTCGCGCGCTACCTCGAGCAGGTGGAGCGCGTCGCCCGCTCGCAGCACTGACCCGTCCCGCAATCGTCACGATCCGGTTGCCATCCGGCCATCGGTCCCGGTGTCTGATCCCCCCTATGAGCCTGAAGGCCTACCTCGACGATATCCGCCGCTACGAGCCGATGAATCGCGAGCAGGAGTTGTCGGTCGGCACCGAGGATCTGGTCCAGGCCAACCTCAAGTTCGTGGTCCACATCGCGACCAGGTTCCAGCACCGCGGGCTGCCCCTCGAGGATCTGATCAGCGAAGGGAACATCGGCCTGCTCGAGGCGGTGCGTCAGTTCGACCCGTCGCGCGGCGTCCGGTTCATCACCTACGCCGTCTTCTGGATCCGCCGGGCCATCCTGCGGGCGATCGCGGAGCACGCGCCCGCGGTGCGCGTGCCGGAGAACCAGCGCCGGCTGGCGCGCGGGTTCCGGGAAACCGAGCAGGCGCTCGCCCGGGAGCTCCGGCGCCGGCCCGGGCGCGACGAGATCGGGGTCCGCATGGGGCTCAGCTTGGCCCGCGTCGACGCGCTGCGGCAGCAGGGGATGGCGGCCGTCGCGTTCGAGTCGCCGCACTCGATCGACGGCACGGTGCGGCTGCTGGACGTGCTGACGGCGCGCCGTGACGAGATGCCGGATCGCGCCCTTCTGCGGCGGGAGTGCGCCGCGCGGGTGACGCCGGCCTTGAAGGCGCTCGCGGAACGCGAACGCCAGGTGCTGTCGCACCGGTTCGGGCTGGATGGCGAGCCCGTTCTCAGCCTGCGCGACGTGGCGCGCCGGCTGGGGCTCTCCTACGAGGGTGTCCGTCTCATCGAGCGGAAGGCGCTCCTGCGCCTGCGCCGCGCCATCAACGCGAGCGAGCGGCGGCCGGGATCGACGCGATCGGCCCGGCTCAGGCCGGCCGGCGGACCAGCCGTAATCCCTGGGCGGCCGCGGCGTCGGCCCGCTCCGGGCGTTTGACCTGCGAATAGCCGATCGTCAGCGTCCGCTGGAAGATCTCCTCGAACGGGCCGGACTTCTCTTCCGCGGCGTGCCCCTCCACCACCAGCTCCCGCTCGGAAACCAGCGTCAGGCGGACCCGGCGGCGGGAGACGCTGCAGCGCACCTCGCGCAGCCGCTGCGAGTGACGCCTGTCGAGAGCATCGGCGAGGCGCAGGAGCGCCGCCAGCCGCGCGACCAGGACCCGATCGTCCTTCGGCAGCGACCACCAGGGCTTCTGCTTCTTCTTCGGCCCGCTACGGCGGTGGTAGCGGGCGATGAGCGCCACGATCTCACGCTCCCGCGGCGTGAAGCCTTCGAGCTGCGCGTGCGCGATGAGACGGTAGGCGTGCTTGTGATGCTGGCGGTACCCGACGACATACCCGACGTCGTGCAGCAGCGCCGCCGTGGTCAGGAGATCGCGCGCCCCGGTGTCGATCTCCAGCGGGCCCGCGAGCTGGTCGAAGAGCGACTCGGCGACGCGGCGCACCTGGAGGGCGTGCCGCTCCTCGAAGCGCAGCGAACGGCCGAACGCCTCGGCCGCCGCGATGCGGCTCGGGTGCTTCGGGGCCGGCGCGTCGGCGGTGGCGGAGCGGCGGGCGATCAGGCGATGCAGCAGGGCATGGCGGATGCCGCGCGCGTTCACGCGCAACAGGTTCACTTTCAGATGCGCCATGATCTCGTAGAGGACGGTGGCGCCGGCGAGGATGATGTCGCCCCGGTCGGGAGAGAGGCCCGGCATCTGGCGGCGCTCGGCCACGGTGCGGCGCATCAGGGCGCTGTGCAGGTGCAGGAGCTCGGCCTGCGTCATCTCGAACCCGAGGACCGGCCGCCCTTGAAGCCCCTGCCGGGCCATGACGATCTGGGCCAGGCTGGTGGCGGTGCCACCGGAGGCGATCAGGAACTGCGGCGGCGGATCGGCCTCGATGCGCGCCGCCTTGAGCCGCCGGCGGATGGCGCGCCGCATCCGGCGGAACTCTTTGCTCCGCACCGGATCGGTGTGCAGGAACTCCTCCGTGAGCGCCACCGCCCCGAGCCGCAGCGAGTGATCCTGCTGGATGTGGTGCCCGAGCGCCAGCACCAGCTCCGTGCTGCCACCGCCGATGTCGACCACGGCGCAGGGCTGATCGCCCAGGTCGAAGCCCAGCGCGGCGCTCTCGAACGCCAGCCGCGCCTCTTCGCTTTCCGAGACGACCCGCAGCCGCAGCCCCGTCTCGGCCCGCACCCGGTCGATGAAGGCGCGGCGGTTGCCGGCCTGGCGAATGGCGCTGGTGCCGACCACGGCGAACCGCCGCACCCCGCGCGCCCGCGCGATCTCCGCCATCCGCTTGAGCGCCGCGAGCGCCCTGCGGACCGCCTGCTGCGACAGCCGCCCCCGGCGCGTCAGCCCGGAGGCCAGGCGGACCATCTCGCGCTCGTCGTTGAGGACCCGCTGGGAGCCGTCCGGGAGGACATCGACCACGAGCGACCGGATGGAATTCGACCCGACGTCGATCACCGCGATCGGACGCCGCTTCATCCCGGCACCTCGCTGACCGACGCGATCGGACGGTAGCCCGCAACGGTGGCGAGGGCCGCGGCGGCAAGGCTCCGGCGCTGGGCGCGGACCCACTTCATGATCGGCGCCGGCGCGGCCTCACGAGACATCCATGCGATCAGGACATCCATGTCATGCACCACTCCCAAGGCCTCCTGGATCCGGCGGGCCGTTGCGAGCTCCGGCTTGAGCTCGGAGAGTCCCCACGCCTCGAGCATCTCGAGGGTATACCGGTATCGCTTGATCGCGACCCGCAGGCGGTGCAGGTCGGCCGAGCGCCCGCCCCCTGCCCGCCGGAGCGCTCTCCGGACAGCTCCGGCGCGCGCCTCCAGGGTGCGCCGCGCGATGCCGCCGATCCGTCCGCTGGCCGCCGATCGCGCCACCGGCTTCACGGCTCGAAGGAGGGTACCCGCGCGCTTGCGGATCCCGGCGATCCGGATGCGCCGCCGTCCCCCTGCGGCGGGATCCCGCCTCAGGGACTGCGCTCTCGCGGCAAGGCGTCGTTCCAGAGCCTCGAGCGAAGGCCGCGCGGTCCGGCTCACCTTGCCCCGCAAGCTACGAATCAGCGCGAGCAGCACGTCCGCGTCCCGCACCTCCGCCAGATCCCGGCGGATGCGGCGGGCCCGCCGGCGCAGCCGTGTCCTCGGCTGGCGGGGGAGCACTCCGGCGAACAGGTCGAGGCATTCCTGCATGCGCCGTGTCGCCACCCGGAGGTCGTGAACCGAGTCCGGGGTGCAGCGCCGCAGGGCCTGACGGCGGCGTCGGAGCAGAACCTCGATGCGATCGTTGAGCAGCGACCGGATGCGATCCCGTCCTTGTTCGCTCACCCGCTCCACCCGTCCACCCCCACCGCGAGGCCATAGCGTACAGGAAGGGCCTCTCACGAAGGCTCCCCAAGTCCCTGAATTCGGGCAACTTCACGATTTCGTCACCCTTTCGTCACGCAGCCCGCGCCGATGGCCCTTATAATGACGACATCCGTTGTCCAGGATGAAGGCCCGGGGTCGCATGAGAGCACCTGATGCCGCAGATGCAGTCTCCAACCCGGGTCGACCTGCGCCCGCCGTAAC
>JAYUCR010000135.1:0-5271 GCA_043740165.1 Acidobacteriota bacterium
GTGGTCATGGAGTCGGTCACCATCGAGACCCGCTAGGAGCCTCTCCGGAAGCCTCGCGCATGAAGAAACCCGCGCCTCGGCGCACGAGCCGGAAGCGTCCCGCTCTTACGGTGGATGCGACGGCGCGTCGCGTCGACTGGCATACCTACTTCATGAACATCGCCCGGCAGGTGGCGACCCGGTCGACCTGCGCCCGCAAGCATGTCGGGGCGGTGATTGTGCGCGACAAGACGATCCTGTCGACCGGCTACAACGGATCGATCCGCGGCATGCCGCACTGCGACGACGTCGGACACGACCTCGACGCCGGCCATTGCGTGGCGACCATCCACGCCGAGGCCAACTCCATCCTGCAGGCGGCGAAGAACGGCGTCCGGATCGAGGGGGCCGAGATCTACACCACCGCCAGCCCCTGCTGGAACTGCTTCAAGCTGATCGCCAACGCCGGGATCCGGACGATCTACTACGGCGAGTTCTACCGTGACACGAAGAGCCTGAAGGTGGCCAGGCAGCTGAAGATCGCGCTGATCGACCTTGAATCCGCCCCCGTGCAGCCGCCGGGATGCGATTGGCGGGTGCCGGACGCCTGAGGTGCGACGAGGCCCCTCTGCCGCGGATTCTTGATCTCGAACGCCAGCTTCTCAACGAGTTCACGATCACCCCGACCAGGAACCGCCGCGCGATCGCCCTGTGTAACCTGCCAGCATCTTTTAGGTACAGCGGGGGGACACGTGATGAAGCAGAAAAGATGCAGATCGGGGCCAGCCGGAAGGCTATCCGGTGGGGCCGGGAGGGGTGGCAACGAACAGCCTGACAGAGCCCCCATCATGGGGCCCTCCCCCCCTCCGGGGCAGCTTGAACCATCCGCATCCCGCTACCCCGCCCCGTTCCGCCACCCACCAGCAGAGCCGAGATTGACAGATTAGGTATTGCCGGACCTACAATTGGACAGCACCGGCAGCCAAAATCCTGTGCAAGATCAAGCACCGTAAAGAAACCTTGGAGTCAGGACGCTGGACGGTAAAGGCTCCGGACTCGGCCGGTTCGCATCGGACATCGTCGATGGAGGAACGATCATGAAAAAGAGGAGCCAGAACACCGGCGTTTCGGGTCTTGGCAGGGCGAGTCTTCCGTCGGCTCTGCTCGCGATCGGATTCCTGCTCGGCAGCGTCGCGGCGCACGCGGCCGAGCCGATCGACGGATCCAACCCGGCCTGCGAAGACCTGCGCGTGTACGTCAACCTGGTGCTCGGCCAACCCGAGCTCTATGACGCATCCGACGAAGGTTGGGTGTGGGTGCAGGCCAACCGTCCCGGGCTGCCGAAGTTCCGCGAAGTCAGCGGACTCGTCGTTGGGAGCTCGGTGGCGACGGTCGACTACCCGACAACCCACGACACGCACGACCACGGCACGGCCCTCATCGTCGATCCCGGCCAGGAGGACATCCTCAGCGACGGGAACGAAATCGACCCCGATCTGGGGAAACGGATATTCGATATCGAGTGGGAGACCGGTATCCACCCCTCCGAAACATCCGGCGATGGCGCCGATCCATACTACCCGCGCAGATTGTGGCCAGTCCCCGGTGACCGTTTCTGGGCCGAGGGCCACTGGATCTTCGACTGCGGGCACTCCAACGGTGGTAAGTATCACACCGAGATTCATCCGCCGCGGGCCGTGGCGGCGATGCACCAGACGTCGTACCCGCTGTACGCGACCGGTGCCACGCCCGTGCCCGTGACCATGGCCGAGCTTTACATCCATGGGCGGGCCGGCCGCGTCACCGCGGTCCTCAACTGCGGCATGCAGGCCACCGTTGGTGACGGTGATTCCTGCCCGACCGATACCACGCCGATCGACAAGGACTTCAGCTTCTACGTCTGCCTGCCCGAAAGACCCGCCGGAGAAGCGGTTCTCACCTGGCTGGTGCTGCCGGGCACCGGCAACACGCTGAGCCAGACATTGCAGGTCGAGGAGGTGCCGGCCACGAGTATCTGCGCCAATTCCGGTGAGCGACCGCTCGACACCGGGACCATGCTGCGCGTCACCGCGCCCCTCGCCAACTCGGGGGCCGTGCCCGAGGAGGTCTATTCGCGGCAGCTCATCGCCGGATGGGTGTTCCCGCCCAACCCGCCGCTGCGCCACGTGCAGGTCGATTTGCGGAAGATGAACCTCCACGACGACCACGATGTGGGGGGAACCTCCGGTGAGCTGAGTTTCTTCTGGATGAATCTGGACGCCGATCCCGAGCCGTGGCGCCGCCTGTCGGACTACGACATTCCCACCGACGATGACGCTAGTCTCATCTGTCTCGGCGACCACACCAACGTCCTGGAAGACTATGACGACGAGCAGACCTGCGGCAACGGTGAGCTGCGTTTCGCCGGGCCGCGGTACGACTTCTACATCGGCAATGGCGAGTCGTACACGATGCGTACCGTCGGCTGGGATCAGGACTGCTACGACGACTTCTTTGGCGAATACGACAATTTCGTCCAGACCGCGGTGAGCTGCCACATCAATCCAATCAACCTGACGGAGGCGGGCAAGGACGATGACCTCGGTCACATCGAGCCCCGTTTCGGTCCCGGTGATCAGCCGGCGTACGGCATCGGCGGCGAAGGGCTTGAGCTGCCGTCCGACACCGGCGACTACCAGCTGTTCGTGAACATCTCGGAGCTGGCGCTGGACGCGGAAGACTCGGCCGATCTCAGCGTCACCATGCCGTGCTCCTTCAATGGCGAAGTGCTGTTGGTCGGCAACCCGCTGACGTGCAACGTCCGGGGCGCAAACGACTTCGGGCCCGGCCTGCCGCGCGGCGCCGCGCTCGATTTCACGGCCAACCCGGCGGTCACCCGGATCCAGCCGGCCACGTTCACGCTGACGGTTCCCAACAACGTGGGCGTCAACAACAACTCGGTGAGCGCCGCCTGCGATCCGCCAGCCCAGGGCACGCTGAAGTGTCCGGTGGGCACGGTGCCCGCGGGTGGTACCGCAACCGTTCCGGTGGGCGTGGTGCCGACGGTGCCCGGCACGCTGACCACCCGGGTCGACATCAGCACGACCTCCACTGACGCCACGAGCAGCAACAACTCGGCGCAATACAGCACGGAGGCATACCGCGGCGTGACGCTGGTCATTCGGCCGCGCGAGGGCGGTCTCAAGAATGTGAAGACCTCGGGCGTGATCCCGGTAGCGATCCTCACCGTCCCGGGATTCGACGCCACCCAGGTCGACGTTGCCACCGTGTGCTTCGGCGACGCGGAGGCGCCTGCAGAGCGGGATTGCACCGAAGCCCATGGGAAGGCGCACGTCGAGGACGTGGACAAAGATCGCGACCTCGACGTGCTGCTGCACTTCGAAGCCGCGCAGGTCGGCATCGACGCGGCCGACACCACCGCGTGCCTGATCGGCCGACTCAAGGATGGCTCGGGCATCTACGGCTGCGCGGCGTTGTCTCCCGTGAGGTAACCACGTCACCGGAACGGCCCAATCCGCTGCCCTGCCCGTGAGGCGTGCCGACCGCCTGCGAGGAACATCCTCTCAATAACCCGAGGCCGCGGAGGCCGCGCCCCTTTACCTGGGGATATCTTGGTCCTATGGGAAAGGATGAGGTCTGGCTCCCCGAGTGACAGGCTCCTCGAACCGTGCAAGGCAACCTAGGATCATGGACCTGTCCTGAACCTTAATCGTCGGCCCCCAGGTTGGCCGATGAGGCCTTGCAGGGTCTATGATGCCAGCTCGCACTTCCGATTCGCCTGGAGTGCGCGCGGGAGCACCCAGGGCCTTCGCCCACGGTTAAGACCTTCGGAGAGGGATTCGCAATGCAACGGGGATTCGCCGCCGCGGCCCGATGCTCGGTGACCGCCGTGATGCTGTTGGGTGCGGCACGAACCGCCGCCGCCGCTACCCCGGGTGAGGTTTCGGGGGTCATGGTCGGCGCGTCGTCGCAGATCACTTGGAGTCCGACTCCCGGTGCCGACGACTACAACGTTTACCGCGGCCTGCTCTCCTGGCTGCCGTCGGGAATCGGGGCGAAGTGCCACGGGGACGAGATCGCCCCGACGAATTTCACGAGCCTCGGCGACCCGCCCGTCGGGCAGGGATACTTCTACTGGGTGACCGCCGAGTCGAGCGTCGACGGCGAAGGGACGGTCGGCGTGGCCTCCACCGGTGGCGCGCGCCCACTCAGCGGCAGATGCGACCGCGTGATGCGGCACCACGTCCTCGACCGCATCGGATTCGGAGAAAATGAATGGACCCGGGCCCGGATCGCGTCCCTCGGAATCCAGGGCTATATCGACGAACAGCTCAATCCGGCGTCGATCGACGAAACGACGAACACCGAGCTGAAGAACCGCGTGACGCCGTTCCTGCCGCCCGCAAGCCTCCAGGAGCTGCAGGCGATCGACATCGTCGCCGCCGTTTACGCCCGGCACCAGCTCGAGGAGCAGGTGACCCTCTTCTGGGACAACCATTTCAACACCAACTATGCGGAGAGCTCCAACTTCTTCGCCTTCTACGAGACGTTGTTCCCGGCCACGCGCAGCCGCGAGTCGGCGAAGCTGCACTACGACGCGCAGGGCGTGTTCCGCGATCGCGCCTTCAATGGGACCTTCCGGGAGATGTTGCAGGCCAGCGGGCTCGGGCCGGCGATGATCATCTATCTCGACACCGTCTCGAACATCGCCTCCGCCCCCAATGAGAACTACGCCCGCGAGGTCCTGGAGCTGCACACGATGGGCGTGGATGGAGGCTACACGCAACAGGACGTCGTGCAGCTCGCCAAGGTGTTCACCGGCTGGAACGTCTGCAAGAAGACGGCGGTCAACGCGCCGGACCCGCTGTCGCCCTGCATCCCGAAAAACTTCTACGGTGCCGTGGACGAGCCGGCGGGAGTCTGGGTGAGCAACTTCCGGCCCGGCCTCCACGACACCACCCAGAAGATCCTCTTCTCCGGGACGCCGTACCGGGTGACCATCCCGTCCACCGCGGGGAACGCTCCCGCCGGCGTCAACGACGCCCTGCTCGCCTACGACGCCATCGTCGCGCACCCCTCGACGCCGCGCTTCATCGCGACCAAGCTCTTGAGGCGATTCGTGGACGAGAACCCGACGCCGGCGATGATCGACTCCGTCGTGGCGGCCTGGAACAACCCCGCCAATCCGCACGGCACCGGCGATCTCCGCGAGGTGCTGCGGGCGGTGCTGGCGCAGGCGGCCTTCCGCGATCCCGATCATATCGGCGGCAAGATCAAAACGCCGTTCGAGCA
>JAYUCR010000136.1:0-5268 GCA_043740165.1 Acidobacteriota bacterium
CACCGATCACCAGCTGGCCGAGGAGGCCAAGGTCTACGTGCCCGGAGAGACGGTGACGACCAACAGCCTCATCGAACAGCTCCGCAACAAGATCACGGAACTCGAGATCCAGATGGCCGGCCACGAGACGGAGCTGACGCCCGATCATCCGGACCTGACCTCGCTCCGCGCCCAGTATGTGGAAGCCCGCAAGAGCATGGAGGCGGAAATTCGGCGGGTGGTTGACAGCCAGACGAAATCGCCGGGATCGCTGTTCGAGAGCCTCCGGCAGGCGCTGGCGACGGCCCATCTCGACGAACAGGTCATGGAGGCGCGCGTCAGCGGGCTGAAAGAGGCCGTGAAGCGCCTGGATCAATCCATCGCCGAGGTACCCGAGCGCCAGCGGGTGCTGGAGGATTTCGATGCTCTCATTCGCCAGCAGAGCGCCTCCCTGGACATCCTGCGCCAGAAGCTGGATGAGATCGGCAGCCAGGCCAAGTGGGAGTATCGGAGCGCCGTGGTCGAGGAAGAGGCGGTGGCGCCGCCCGCGCCGGCCTTCCCGATCCTGTGGCTCAACCTGATCATGGGAGGCATGCTCGGACTGCTCGGCGGAATTCTCTACGCTTTCTTCATCGAGTACATCAAGGACACGCAGCGCCAGCTGGAATTCGGCGCCGCGCTCGAGCAGGCCCGCACCGAGGGGGAGTGACACGTGCCCTGGCTGAGCGAGGACCTCAAGCGCCGCATCCGGGAAGAGGAGTGGGTGCAGAGTTACCGCGACCTCTCGGCCTCACTGGAAAGTGAAGGAAAGATCCCGGCAGGACCGACGTTTCTCCTGCGGCGCTCGGATCGCGCGCTCACGTTCACGGGGGGTGTGCTCTGCGGAGGGCTGATCGCGGCGGTGACCGTGCTCCTCGACTTCATCATGTTCAATTACGTCCTGCATTTCTTCTGATGCCGACGCAAGGACGACCCCGTCAGGAAGACCTCTTCCGCGCGGCGGCCCGACGGCGCTTCCGGGCCGAATTGGAACGGGTCCGCGAGGAGAAGCAGAAGGCCGGCCGCTTCCCCTACGAAGGGGCCTGGAGGAGCCTGGACGAAATCGCCGCGTTGCGCGAGGAAATGCGGCGTCAGGATCGTCGGATCTTTTTCGAGTTGCTGGTGTTGTTCGGGGTCATGGCCGCAATCGCCGTCTTCTTCGGTGTCCTGACGAAGCTCCTCCTGCCCTGGTGAGCCGGGCATCCGACCTCGGGGATGGTGATTGACGGTCCTCGGTAATGGGCGTATATAAAGTGAAATTCCGGGAGTCGCGCACGACATGACCATGAGCACGCACCTCGACGAGGTGTGGGGGAATCGACCCGCCGCATTCGATCAATGGCTCATCGATCCCGCCGGGGTTCCTCAGACGCTTCGCGATCTGAGCGGGCTTCTCAAGCGGCTTCCCCCCGACCAGATCATCGTCCGCACGACGGCCGGGCATCCGGGTGGCGATATGAATCGTCTCCCGATCCCGAGCCTCGCGACGCCGGACGGTCTCGGGGATTTCCTGGGAACCCCTGGAGCGCACGTCATGGTGATCGACCTCCAGGACATCTCGGACGCGTACGCGGCGCTCCTGAGCCGCTTCGTCGCCTTTCTCCGGCCCATCCTCGAGCGACGAAAGATCGAAGTGGTCCGGCCCATGGTGGGGCTTTTCCTGTCCAGCCCGGGGTCGGTGGTGCACCTCCACGCCGATCCGGAGAACAATTTCCTGTTGCAGATCGCCGGCCGCAAGGAGGTGCACGTCTTTCCCAACGACGATGCGCTGATCTTTCCATGGAAGGATCGGGAGGAGCTCTTCGCGAGACGGAAGCACCGGCTCCTCTACCGTCCGGAGTTCGAAGCGCAGGCCAGCGTCTCGAGTCTGGGTCCGGGCATGTCGATCTATCAGCCGGCCCTCTGCCCGCACTGGGTGGTCGCAGGAAGCGAAACCTGCGTGTCGATTGGCTTCAGCATTTTCACGACTGCGGAAAGACGAAAGAGACGAGTCCACCTCTTCAACCACAAGGTAAGGCGACTCGGGCTGAAGCCCCGTCCTCCCGGCGAAAGCGCCTGGCGCGACCAGATCAAGGTTTTGGGCGGGGGAATGCTCGACGGAGCGCGGGGGATGGCGGGTCGCCTTCTGGGCGCGAAGGCCTGACGGCGTCGAATGCTACCGCCGGGCTCGGGAACTCTCGGGCGCCGCGCCACCGGGCCTTGACGCGCCGGCGACCACCGAAGCCCCGGGCGCGCCGTCCGTCGCCGGCGCGAGCGCGAGCCGTTTGGATTCGAGGGCGCGGAACCCATCGCGCCCCTCGGTGATTTCGATGGCGCCGTCCATGGGGACGTCATGCAGCACCTGCATGATCCCCGTGGCCGGCCAGCGCACCTCGAGCTCGCGCACTCTCTGCGCGCCGCCCAGGCCGATCTCCTGCTGCAGGCTGGAAGCTCCGAAGCTGCCGCCGGAACCCGCCAGCGCGTAAATGTCCCTCGCGCTGCCCCCCTCCTCCACGCTGACGCGGATGCGGGCGCCGATGCCGGGTCGGTTGGAACGGACCCCGACCAGGCGCACCGTGAGCCAGTGGTTGCGGTTTCCCGGGTTCTCGAACAGGGCGCTGTTGAACACGTCGGCGCGATACAGCCCCCCGATCTCCACGAAGATGTCCTGATCGCCGTCGTTGTCGATGTCCCCGAAGGCCACCCCGTGCCCCTTCTGAAGGTGACCGACGCCGGCGGCGGTCGTCACGTCCGCAAAGGAGGTCCCGCCCATGTTCTTGTAGAGCACGTTGGGGACCAGCAGATCGTAGGACGGCCCTCCCGTGCCCAGGTAGATGTCCAGGAATCCGTCGTTGTCGATATCGCCGTAATTCGCGCCCATGGGGGCGCGTATCTTGTCCAGATTCATCCCATGGCTGACGTCCTTGAAGTGGCCGGTCCCATCGTTCAGGTGGAGGTGCAGCCGCTCCGAGTCGGCCGGCCGGCCCAGGTAATCCGCCGCGACCAGCCCCACGTCGACGGCCCCCTGACCTCCCGTAACCCCGTATCCCGCCACGAACAGGTCGAGCCAGCCGTCGTTGTTGACGTCCCAGAACCAGGCCGCGAATGTCCGATCCGATGGAGGGACGCGCGCGACGCCGAGCTCGGGCGCGACGTCGGTGAACCTGCCGTTCCCGTCGTTGCGATAAAGCCGGTTGGGTAGACCCAGGTTGGACACGTAAAGGTCCTGGTCGCCATCGTTGTCGTAGTCCCCCCAGGACAGACCCTTGGTGTTGGCCCAGTTGACGACACCCGCCCGTCGCGCGACGTCGGTGAAGGTGCCGTCACCATTGTTGCGGAACAGCGCGCAGGGCGAGACGGTCACTTCGGACAGGATCTCTCCGCCGACGTAGACGTCCAGGTCCCCGTCGTTGTCGTAATCCGCCCAGGCGGCCGTGATGTTTGGATAGGCGTAGTCACCCATCCCCGCCTCGAGGGTGACGTCGGTGAAGGTCCCATCTTCGTTCTGGCGCAGCAGGGAGTTTCTCTGGCGGCCCCACGCCCTGAGCCAGGCGCCGCGGATCAGGAAAAGGTCGAGCCGACCGTCGTTGTTGTAGTCGGTCTGGTCGAGGTTGAAGCCGCCGAGCTGACCGGACAATCCGGCCGCCTCCGTGCGGTCGGAGAACGAGCCGTCGCCGTCGTTGTGGTAGTAATGCATCGGGTTGGCCGGATCGTAGCCGGACACGACGAGATCGAGGAAGCCGTCTCCGTCGATGTCGTCCATGACGGCCCCCCCGGCCAGTCCGACGGGAGACACCCCCAGCTTCAAGGCGATGTCGCGGAAACGCGGCACGTCGACGGCCGACTGAAAGGCCGCGGGCGGGATCAGGCCGGACGGGGGGACACCGCCGGGGTAATCGCCCTTCACCATGTGCGCGATGTTCAGGAGCCAGCGGGCGGCGAGGTCGTCCGGATCGGCCTCTACACCGGCCTGAAACTGCCCGGCCGCCGCGTCTGCTTCCTTCGGGTCGGCCCAGACGCCGCCGCCTTTGATCGGGAAGATGCAGCGCTCGGGGTTGTGTCCGTGCACGCAATTGCTCAGCTCTCCGGTGCGCAGGTGGGCGATCCCAAGCGAACGGCGGACGAGGTTCACGTCTTTAACCGGCAATCCGGCGTCCTGCGCCGTCCGCAGAGCCCCCTCCAGGGTCCGGGTCGCGTCCTCGATTCGCCCCACGCGCAGGAGGTAATCGGCCAGGCCTCTCCGGATCTCGACGAGCCGCGCGGGAGGAGCATGCTCCCTCTCCGCCTTCGCGAGACTCGTCTCGGCGACGTGGATGCGGGCGTCGCCGAGCATGGGATCGAGCCGGGTGGCGAACCGATCCCGGATCTCGGTGATGCTGAGGACTCGGGGATGGATCCATTCCCTCTGGCGGGCCGCGGCGAAGAGACCGAAGCCCGCGAGCAGAACCGTCGCGGCCAGAGCTGGAAGGCGGACGAACAGGAAGGGCGCCTGGCGGGGCGGCCGGACAAGGAGCGCCACGCCGGCGAGCAGGAGAACGATGCGCCCCGCTCCGAGCATCAGTAACGTCGACGGGGAGCGAATCTCCTCATCGGTCGCCAGGGCGACGCCGACGGCGATGGGGCTCAGGAGGGCCGCGGAGAGAATGAGAAAGAGGGAGAGGACCCTCCAGAACCATGGCGCGAATCTCTGGCTCGTGTTCGTCAAGCAGACCCCCCGTGCGGGTGGATTATGAACCTGGAAGCCGGCTCGACAGCAAGAAACGATCCACGGCGAAGCCGGGCCTTGATTCACCGGCGGTCGCTCCTGGGCGAGCTCCGGCCGTTGACTCGAGCGCAGCCTGGTGCATCGCGCCTATGATCCCAACCGATGATTCCGTATTCCTTATGAGGGAGGTTCCTTCATTCCGGGCTCCGATTGTAGATCTCGATCACCGGGAGAACGGCTCTGTCCGAGAGACGGGTGGCGAACGAGACCGCTTCGGCCACGTCCTCGGGGCGGATGCGGTGCGCCCCTTTCTCAGGATCGTCGCCATGCATCGGCGTATCGACCTCGCCTGGAAGTATCGTGGTGACGCGGATGCCGAGCTTCTCCGTCTCCTGGCGCACGGTGTCCATGAGGCCGACGACGCCGAACTTGGAGGCGCAGTAGGAGGACATGCCCGGGCGGCCGACCCGGCCCCCCAGGGAGGCGATGGTGATGATGGTCCCCGCCCGCTGCTTGCGCATGACATTCACCACCGCGTGGGTCGCCAGCATCACCCCCGTCAGGTT
>JAYUCR010000137.1:0-12802 GCA_043740165.1 Acidobacteriota bacterium
CGCCACCATTGGGCATGGATCGCGCTCACGATCTTCAGCTTCAACCCTGTGGCATGGATCATCAATGGTATTTATCTTCGGAAACGTTGGACGGAGGACTCGGTGGCCGCGCGGTAATGGTCCAATGCAGGTCGGGGGAGCCAGATCGGCCGGTTTCGCCAGGAACCCCATAGAGAGGCGCGGTTGACAGAAAATCCCTCGCCGTCCGACAATTTCTCCAACCGCAGACACTGGAGAGTGCTCATGAATCCTCGACTTCGGACGCGCGTGAGCGTCCCGTTCGCGATGGCTTTGCTTTTCGCGGGCCTCTCGGTCCGGCTGTCGTGGGCGGCGCCCCGCGGGCTCGCCATCCGCGATATTGGGACCTTCAACGGAAGCGACAGCTTTGGCGACGCCATCAGCAACCGCGGCGAGGTCGTCGGCACGGATCGGACGGACGCGGCGGGGGTCGCGCACGCCACGGGGAAGAACCCGCTGCAGATCCGCATCGATCTGCTGCGGCCCGGAACCGTCTTGAATCTCGGCGATCAAGCCATCGATCGGGGACGGATGATCAGGGTCCTGGAAACGGCCCGGGAGAAGACCGGCTGGGCGACCCCCTCGCGCACACGAGAGATCGCTTCCGCGGGCGCGGCGTAGCCGTGAACTCCCACTTCAGCGATCTGCGCGTCCACCGGGTAGCGTGCATCGTCGATTGCGGCCTGGTGATCAGCCTCGCCGGCTTCGAAGGTCAGGTCGAGAGCGGCATCACCTGGGGCCTCTCGGCCACGCTGCACGGAAAGATCGACTTCCGCGACGGTGGAGCCCAGCAGGAGAACTACTCCGATTTCGCCGTCATGAGGATGGACGAGATGCCGGCGATCGAGACCCACCTCGTTCCCAGCCAGGCGCCGCCCTCGGGTTTCGGCGAGCACTCGGTCCCGCCCATAGCACCCGCCGTGGCGAACGTCCTGTTCGCGGCGACGGGCAGGCGGGTCCGTCGACTGCCCATCACGCCGGCGAAATTACGCGGCTAGACGAAAGCCCGAAAGGCGGAGGCACCCATTTCTCATCGTCGGATGAGGGGATGTGCCGTTGGCTTGCCCTGGTGTGGGCTCAGCTACACTTGCAGATGCGAATCGGGCAACTGCTGTGGACGCAGTGGCCCCCGGCCGGGCCGCACCACACGACGCAGTCCGCATCCGTCGAGCACTGCGGCTTCATGCGGCATGCCACCGGAGTGAAATCGTCCGCCGCGGGTGGGACGTCGGGACACATGTCCGGCGCGCTCATGACGACCCCTCCCGGCGCGGAACCCGGCGTGCTCGCGATCGTGGCCGCAATGCCCGCGGCCATGACGCACAGCAGTCCCATCCACATCAGGTGAAACGCGACTCGTCGCTGCTTCATGGTTTCCCCTCCTTCTCCGAGGCACTGACCTCGAACGGGGGTGAGCATACGCTCGCCGCGTCGTCTCGATCAACGCGGAGCCCTGGGTGGTGTCTTCGTGAGATGGTGCTTGGCGACCGGAAGATTTGAGCGTAAGAACGATTCAACTCCACGTCGTCAAGGTTCCCCGTCCCTCCCAGCACGGTGACCTTCGCTCCGACCAGCGCTCCGCTCGTCTGCCCTTGATCGCGCACCGGCTGAACGCCGGAATCACGTTGACAGCCCGGCTGGGGAGGCGTACTTTCCAATCACCGCCAGCTCAACTAATCCCGCAGCGGGGGAGTCTGACCGGCGGGGACGAAATGATAATGCGCGCAATCAGACAGGCGTTGGCTCTGCGGCTCTCATCCCTTCTGGCGATTCTCGCGGTCGCCGCCGGATCCGGGTGCCTGGCAGGTGTTACCTCGTTCCTCCTCGACAGCGAGCCAGGCGAGCCCCTCGGCCAGGGTGAGTTCAACTTCTACACCTCCAACGACGGCAGGTTTGAGTTGCCGCCCCACTCCCCCGGCGGCCTCCAGCAGGATGTCAACCTGGTATTTGTCGGCCCGTTCAACGTTCGCTGGACACTGAATTTTGCGCCCCCTCCCGGAGAGTTGCTGACCGTCGGGGTTTACGAGGATGCCGTTCCTTTCCACTCACAGGGGCCCGGACAGCCCGGGCTCCTGGTCTACGGGAACACGCTCCTCTGCGGCAACACCTCCGGCCGCTTCGAGGTGAAACAGATCGGATTCGACCCGAACGGGGTGCTGGAGCATTTCTGGGCGACGTTCGAGCAGACCTGCGGCGCAGTCCTGCGCGGGGAGGTCCGATTCAACGCCGACGTGCCCCTGGTGCTCCAGGCGCCCTCGCGGCGGGGACCGTCGCTCTGGGACACAGTCTCTCGTTCGAGGTGCAGGGTCTCGACGCGCCGGGGAATCCCGTTGCCCTGGGTGCGACCGGGCTGCCGCCGGGGGCCTCGTTCATCGATGCCGGTGACGGCACGGGTCATTTTGCATGGACTCCCGAGGTCAGCCAGGCGGGCCGCTACCGGTTGGCCTTCGATGGGGAGAGCGTGGGCGGCGACACCGATGTGGTCTACACCCGCCTCGACGCAATCCCCGACTTCGACGATTTCGATCATCCGATCTCCTTCACGACGCTGCCATTCATGTCGGAGGTATTCGAGCCGGAGGCCAGTGTCGCCGCCGACGACCCGACCTGTCCGAGCCCGTCTTCGGGTCCACCCCCCGGGCCGCCTCCGGGACCGGACCAGGGATCGGTGTGGTATGCATACACAACTGTAGAGGATGGCGGGATCCAGGTCGGGGTACAGAGGGATTCACCGAACGGTCCGCCAACCTCCCCGGGTGGCGTGGGCGTGTCGGTCTACACCGGCGAGCGCGGCGCACTCGAGCCGCGTGCCTGCGGGCGGACGGTGGTGAGATTCCCGGCAGTCGCGGGGCGTACCTACCACATCAAGATCGATCTCGCGCCCGCCACGCAGTTCAGGCTCTCCGCCGAGGCGTTACCACCGCCCCCGGCCAACGACGATTTCGCCGCCGCCACCGTCGTCGGCACGCTGCACTTCAGCGACGCGCTCGACACGCGCGGCGCCATGACCCAGCCGGAGGAACCCAGGCACTGCGGCCAGGCGTCGCAGCCCCCATTTATCGGGCCTGGCTATGGTGGCAGCGGCCCTCTTGGCTCCCTCTTTTCTGTGGTAACGAACGTCTGGTACGCCTATACGCCCTCGGAGGATACCCGTGTCACGGTCGATACCTCCGGCTCCAACTACTCCTACGCCCAGATGACGGCGTTCAGCGGCGCGCGCGACGCGCTCGTTCCTCTAGGGTGCGACCCGACGCGGCTGAGTTTCACGGCCACCGCCGGTCGGACATATCACGTGATGATCGCCGGGTCGCCCTTTTACGAGCCGCAATCTTCTTTCGGCGATCGGCTCCAGGTGTCGGTCACCGGCATGCCGGCGCTGCACATCCAGGCCGCGGTCGACGCCGTCGGCGCTTTCGATCCGCGCACCGGCACCGCCATCATCCATGGGACCGCGAGGTGTTCGCGGCCGGCGCGGATCGTCGTGGACGGGCTGCTGCAGCAGGAGCGCCGCCATGTGCGTGGAGACTTCGAGACGGTCGTGGTCTGCGACGGCGCGACTCCGTGGCGGGCCGAGGTAACCCCCGACGCATCCGGAATCGGGCCGCGGCGTTTCGCCGGCGGTCCCGCGGGGGTGGCGTTCCATGCCGTCGGCGTCCCGGACGACAATCCGGACGACGCCGCCGTCGACAATGCCCGCGCCTCCATCAGCCTCAAAGGCGGTCCTCCGCGCTGATTTCGCACCATCGAGCCCGCACCGAAGATTGACTCGGCGCCGCCCGGGGCTATCTTTTGCCCGACGGAGGTGGGGCCATGGATCACAAAATAGAACCGGAGCTTTTCGGGCCGCTCGGTGACCGGCCGCTGGCGGAGTCGGGTGGCAAGAGCTCGCCCGACGACCTGTTCCCCGGCGCCTCGAAGTTTCTGAACGGCCGGCAGCAGCGGGCGCGCCGCGCGCAGTGGAACGCCGTGCGGCCGATGGTGCGGCGCCTCCTGCAGCCGGGCGAGCATGTCGTCTACCTGGCGTTCGCGCAGCAGGTCCCGCCCATGCT
Organism: Acidobacteriota bacterium; assembly: GCA_043740165.1. Taxonomy (GTDB): domain Bacteria; phylum Acidobacteriota; class Polarisedimenticolia; order Gp22-AA2; family Gp22-AA2; genus JAYUCR01. Next base: position 4,068 of record JAYUCR010000137.1, read on the forward strand.
GCACTCGGTCGGGTTGGGTCATTTGGTCTACGCCTACCATCAGGTGCTGCTGGTCATCACCGACCAGCGGATCATCGAGGCGCTCCTGAACGTCCGCGCCAACGGCCCGGGGACCCGGCTCCGCTCCTACCCGTACCAGCATTTGAGCGACCTCAAGCTGTCGTTCGGCAAGCTGGTCGCCGTGCCGGTGCAGGGGAAGAAGCAGGGGTGGAGGCTCCGGATCGGCGGCGACAAGAAGCTTCTGAAGCTGCTGTTGCCCCGCCTGCACACGCGCCTGCGCACCGGCGGGGCCGCCCACGCGGAGGGGGTGCCGCTCTGGCACTGCCCGCAATGCGGCGCCAGCGTGCCGGCCGCGCCCGAGGCATGCGCCGGCTGCCGCACCCGGTTCCGATCGACGCGTCTCGCCACCGTCCTCTCCCTCGCTTTTCCCGGGGCCGGGCTCTTCTACCTCGGCTACCCGTTCCTCGGAACGCTCGATTGCCTGGGCGAGGTGATGCTCTTCATGGTGTGGGTGGCCATGTTGATGGGATCCTCGGGGGCGGGCGGGCTCGCGCCGGCCCTCGCCGTGGGCGCGGTACTCTTCCTGATTACCAAGGTCGAGAGCGTCCATGTCGGGCAGGTCCTCGGAGGGCGCTCGATCCCCGAGTCGCAGGGGCGGCGTGAGTGGGCCGGCAAGCTGGGGCTCGCCGGGGGAATCCTGTCGGCGCTGCTCCTGGCCGGTGCTTTCCCGCTGGCGGCCGCGGCCCGCCCGCGCCTGGAGCGCGATCTCGATCTGTCGACCGAGGACGGCGCCTGGAGCGGCAGCCGCCGGGCGGCCGACTGGGCCTTCTATAAAGATGATAAGACGGCGCGTTCGCAGTGGACCCACAAGCGGACCGGCGCGCGGGTCACGGTCTTTGCGCACCCGCAGGGCCTGCTCGACGATCAGGAGCAGTTCCACGGCGATTACTCGGCGGAGATGCGGCGGGAGAAGATCGGCGCGCTCGTCGACGATGAAAACATCCCGGCGCCGTTCCGCGGGTTCCGTCACATCGGCGAGCTGAAGACGAAGTCCGGCGATGAGGTCGCGCTGGTAACCTACTTCCTGTACGATGCGGACGGGCACGATGTCCACCAGGTCTCCCTGGCCGTGCCGCGCGAAGAGGCCCAGGCGGGCGAGGCGCTGGTCCAGGATTTCCTGCGGCACGCGCGGTTCATCGACGCGATAGCGCCCCAGCGCTGAATCCCGCCGAGTGTCGGCCAGTAGCGCGACGGCGGCTCCCGCGCCGGATCAGAATGCCTGGCCTTCCAGGCTCCAGCAGGTGTCGCACGCCCGGTTGTAGGCCCGCAGGCTGGACAGCTCCACGTCGGGCGACAAATAGTCCTCGCGCACCGGCTCCTCCTTCACGAGATCGGTGCTGAGATATTTCTTATTGCTGTCGGCAAACAAGGTCACCACGGTGGCGGCCGGCCCGAGACGCTCCTGCGCCAGGATGGCGCCGATCAGATTCGCTCCCGAGGAGATCCCGACCGCGAGTCCGAGGCCCCGGGCGAGCTTCTGCGCCATCAGGATGGCGTCCCCGTCGTGCACCGGCACCACTTCGTCGAGGTAGGCAAGGTCGACGATCGGTGGGATGAATTCGTCCGAGATCCCCTGGATCCGGTGATGGCCGATGCAGTGGCCGGTGGAGAGCGTCGGCGAGCTGGCCGGCTCGATCGGGTAGAGGTGGACCTTCGGGTTGGCCCGGCGCAGGGATCGCCCGACCCCCATAATCGTTCCGCCGGTCCCCACGCCTGCCACGAACGCGTCGGCCTTCAGTCCCAGGATCCCGAGCTGCGCTTCGATCTCCGGTCCGGTCGTCCGCTCGTGCGCCCCGCAGTTGTCCTCGTTCGAGAACTGTCGAGGGAGGAAAGCCTCCGGCGTTTCAGCGGCCAGCTCCTCGGCCTTCCGGATGCTGCCGAGGAATCCCCCCTCGGCGGCGCTCACCAGACGTACATCGGCCCCGAGTGAGCGGATCAGCTCGACCCGTTCGGGGCTCATCCAGTCGGGCATGAAGATCGCCACCGGATGGCCAAGCGCCCGCCCGATCGCCGCGAAGGAGATGCCGGTGTTGCCGCTGGTCGCCTCGACGATGAGCGCCCCCGGCCGGAGCACCTCGCTCTCGTACGCGCGGTGCAGGACGTGCAGCGCCATACGGTCCTTGACGCTGCCGGTCATGTTGATCATTTCGGCCTTGGCGTAGATCCGGCCCACAGCACCACGACAGGTGTAATCAATCGCCAGGAGCGGCGTTCCGCCGACCAGGCTCCTGAGGCCGCGCACACGCTCCGAGATGGGAGCTTCGAGCATGGGGTTGATTATGCATCGGAAGAGGGGTCGCGGAGCGGGGAGGCCCGGTCCCACGGGCGCCGCCGCGGAGACGCCGCCGCGGATACAATGGCGCCCGCATGAAGACGGCGGATGTCGTGATCGCGGGGGCGGGCATTGTCGGGGCGAGCATCGCCTGGCATTTCACGAAAGCGGGGTGCCGCAGCGTGCTGCTCCTGGAGCGCGAGGCGAGCCAGGGGCAGGGTTCGACCGGCAAGAGCATGGGGGGCGTCCGCGCGCAATTCGCGACCGAGCCCAACATCCGGATGTCGCTCTACTCCATTCCCTTCTATGCGCGCTTCGAGGAGATGACAGGAAGCCCGGCCGGCTACAAGCCGCACGGCTATCTCTTCGTCGCCACGGCGCAGAAACACCTCGACGACCTGCGCGCCAATCGCAGGCTGCAAAACGCTCTCGGCCTGGTGAACGTCGAGGAATGGACGCGCGAGCAGATTGTGGCGCGCCTCCCGCTGCTGCGTGCCGACGACATCCTGGGCGGCAGCTATGGCCCGACCGACGGGTTCGTCGATCCGTGGCTGGCGATGGAGGGGTTCACCAGCAGCGCCCTGGAGCGCGGCGCCGAGCTGTGGCGCCAAGCCGAGATCACCGCGATCGATCGGACAGCGGGCCGCATCGCACTCGTCCGCACCACCGTCGGCGACGTCGCCACCCGCGTCCTGATCAACGCCACGGGAGCCTCGGCCGCGCGGGTCGCGGAGTTGGCAGGCGCCGCGCTGCCAGTCACGCCGTTGCGCCGGATGATCTGCCCCACCGAGCCGTTCCCGGGTGTTCCCAGGGATTGCCCGATGGTCATCGACATGAGCGACGGCTTCCACTTCCGCCCCGAGGGGCGGGGGCTGTTGATGGCGTGGAAGGATCCCGCTGAAAAGCCCACCGACCAGGCGATGGTCGATCCGCACTTCGTCGAGCGCATCCTGGCCCGCGCGGTCGAGCGCGTCCCGGCGTTCCTCGATCTTGCCGTCGATCCGCGCAAGACCTGGGCCGGGCTGTACGAAATGACCCCCGACCACCACTGCATCCTCGGGCCGGCGCCCGAGGTCGAGGGACTGTACTACGCCAATGGCTTCAGCGGGCACGGCGTCATGCACGCGCCGTCGACCGGCAGGATCCTGGCCGACCTGGTGCTGACCGGCTTCACCACGCTCGTGGACGCCTCGGCCCTGTCGGTTCGGCGGTTCGCCGAGGGTCGCGCGATCCATGAGACCGCGGTCCTCTGACGCGCATCCCGCCCTGCGTCAGCGCTTCCGACAGAGGAGTGGGAGGTGGCTAGCGGACCGCTGGGCGGGGAGTTGGCACGTCCGGAATGGTCCGCGGCGAGCCGAGCTGGCTCGCCGTGAGGAGGGCATCGGCTTCCACCTCGGTGCAGGCAAAGATCTTCAGGCTGCTCGGCGTTCGCACGTTGCCATCAAGCCTTTGAATGATGCTCACGATGTTGCGACGGATGTCATCCACCCGATCCGTCGTCAGGGTGTCGCGGACAATCTTGCCGACGTAAGTGTCCTCGCCGAGTCGGCAGATCTGCAGGAAGGCCGAATCTTCCACCGACGCATATTGCCTGTCGGAATCGCTCAGGGTTTCGAGCCGCTGCCGGAGGCTGCTGTCGGCTTTGAACCCGATGAATATCGGCTGATGAATCGAGAGTTCCAGCAATGCACCACTCCTTAATCGCCAAACCAATCACGGGCCAGGCGTGAGACTCAGACGGGCTTGTTCAGGCAGACGTTCCGCGCCCGAGGACCCTTGGCGTCGGCCTCGCGCTCGAATGTGACTTCTTCGCCTTCGTTCAGGGAATCGAAGGCCACCGACTTGCATTCGCTGCGGTGAAAGAAGACCTCTTTCCCGTCACTGGCGGCGATGAAGCCGAATCCACGGTCTGCCAACTTCTTGATTTTCCCTACTTCCATGAACACCACCTCCTGTGGATAACGTGTAGGGATGCACTGTAGCACGGTAAGACCCTTTTCCTCGCGAACCGGGAGAAGAACCCCGGGCGCGTGTTCTTTGTGGCATCCTCTCCGGATGATGGCTGCCTGGCTCGAGCCCCCGCCGCTGCCGCACGAGCACGGTGCGTGGGCGATGCTGATTGTTCCGCTCGTGCTCGGTCTGGCCGCCTCTTTTGGCATCCCGGCCGCGGCCGCCGGCGCCGCGCCGGGGTCCGAGGTGGGCGGGAGTGTGGCCCGCGCCGCCTGGCTCGTTCCGCCGGCGATGGCATTGCTGTTCCTGTCGCGCTATGCCGCGGTGGCCGCGGCCACCCGGCTCATCGACGGGAAGCGCGCCCCGCAAGGGTACGTCGCCCGTCGCGTTCTGTGGGCGGGCCTCTACATCGGCGCGGGCGCGATCCTGCTCGCCGCCGCCTGGAGGATGGTGCCACCCGGCTCGCAGCGCGCCGCCACTGCGGCCGGCGCGGTCACCCTGGCGCTCGGCGGCCTGCATACCCTTCTCGCGTTCGCAGGTGTCGACCGCACCGGCCCCGGAGAGATCGTCGGCATGGCCGGTCTCGCCTCCTCGGCGACGCTGGTCGTTGTGGCCTCCGGCGATCCGCTCGACCGGCGTGCCGTCGGCGCCGGAATATTGGCGCTGCTCTACTTCGCCTCGAGCCTGGCTTATGTGCGCGCCATTCGGGGCCTCTGGAAGGGGGAGAGGTCGGGGCGGCGGCGTTGCATCGCCGCCCACGTGCTCATCACGGCCGCCCTCACCCAGCTCGCGACCGGCGCGTTCCTCCCGCTTCTCGCGGCCGCCGCGTTCCTGCCGGTGCTCGCGCGCACGGCGTGGGGGCTGGCGAGGCCTCCCGCGAACCTGCGCCTCCTCGGCTGGCGCGAGGCGGGCGTGTCGGCGGCCTTCACGGCGATCGCGGCCGCGGGGTACCTGCTCTAGGAGCCGCCTGCCCTCGGCTTCCCCGAGCGGTGGCGGATCGGGTAATCTTTCCGGCCATCGATGGCCATCTCCCCGGGAACCAGGTTCGGTCCTTACGAGGTCGTCGCCCCGCTCGGCGCGGGCGGGATGGGAGAGGTCTACCGCGCGCGCGACACGCGCCTCGACCGGATGGTCGCGATCAAGGTCCTGCCGCCGGACAGCGCGGAGCGGATCGGACTGCGCGAGCGGTTCGATCGCGAGGCACGGGCCGTCTCGAACCTGAACCATCCGCACATCTGCGCCCTGTACGACGTCGGCCAGGAGGGCGGCCAGGCCTACCTGGTCATGGAGTACCTGGAGGGCGAGACGCTCGCGGCGCGCCTGGATCGGGGAGCGGTGCCGATCGAGGAGCTGCTGCGCTGCGCCATCCAGATCTCCGAGGCCCTCAACGCCGCGCACGCGCGCGGGTTCATCCACCGGGACCTGAAGCCGGCGAACGTCATGCTCACCCGGGCTGGGGCGAAGCTGCTCGATTTCGGCCTGGCGAAGAGCATGGCGGCGGAGGCGCCGGCGAACTCGATGACCGTGGCACCGACCGCCACCAGCCCCCTGACGGCCGAAGGGACGATCGTCGGCACCTTCCAGTACATGGCGCCGGAGCAGATCGAGGGCGGCGCGGCCGACGCGCGCACCGACATCTTCGCCTTCGGCCTGCTGATCTACGAGATGACGACCGGCCGGCGCGCCTTCGAGGGGAAAACCCGCGCCAGTCTCATGGCCTCCGTCCTGAAGGAGACGCCCCGGTCGATCGCGGAGATCGCCCCGATGACCCCGCCGGCGCTCGAGCGGCTGGTGCGCATCTGCATGGCGAAGGAGCCGGCCGATCGCTGGCAGACCATGCACGACGTGGCGCTGCAGCTGCGCTTCATCGCCGAGGCCGGATCGCAGGCCGGCGTACCGATGGCCGTGACCGCGCGCCGCCGGCTGGGGCATCGCTTCTGGCAGTTCGCGACCCTGGGGCTTCTCCTGACGAGCGCCGCGCTCGGGGCCCTCTGGTGGCGCAACCTCCCGGGCAAACCCCAGGTGATTCGCGCCTTCATAGCACCCCCCGAAAAGGCCGCCTTCCAATTCGTCGGCACCGGGTTCGGGACCCCGATGGTCTCGCCCGACGGGAGCCGGATCGCTTTCGTCGCCCGGCGTGAAGATGGCACGACCATGATTTACATCAGGTCGATCGATTCGATCGGTGCGCTGCCGCTCTCCGGCACCGAAGGCGGAGCCTGTCCGTTCTGGTCGCCCGACGGCCGGATGCTCGGCTTCTTCTCGTCCAGCAAGCTCAGGAAGATCGACGCCTCGGGCGGGCCGCCCATGTCCCTGGCCGACGCCCCGGCCGCCCGCGGCGGGTCGTGGAGTCCGGAGGGGGTCATCGTGTTCGCTCCCGACCAGGCGGGGCCGCTGATGCAGATTCCGGCGGCGGGCGGCAACGCAACTCCGGCGACCCAGCTCGACGAAGCCCGCGGCGAGAGCACCCACCGCTGGCCGCAGTTCCTTCCGGACGGGAAGCACTTCATCTACCTCGCCCGGATCGTCCAGCGCGACGAGCACAACGGCATCGCGTATGCCTCGCTGGATGGGAAGGAGAAGCGTCTCCTGTTCAACACGGAAACGAACGCCCGTTACGCCGGCGGATACATGCTCTACGGCCGCGAAACCACCCTGATGGCGCAGCCGTTCGACCTCAAGAGTCTCCAGTTCACCGGCGACCCGATCTCGGTCGCGAACGAGGTCCAGACCGATTTCTCTTTTTCCCAGATGACTTTCGCCACTTCGGAGAACGGCGTTCTGGTCTTCCAGACGGGGCAGTCCGGAGGCGCCTCGCGGCTGACCTGGTTCGATCGGTCCGGGAAGCCGGCCGGCACGCTGGGGGACCCGGCCTCGTATTTCTCCCACGCGCTCGCGCACGACGGTCAGCACGTTGCCGTGACCTTGATCGACTCGCGGGTGGGGGCCTCCGACATCTGGATCTTCGATATCGCGCGCGGCCTCAGGACCCGTTTCACCTTCGATCCGGGGGCCGACAACTTCCCGATCTGGACCCCGGACGCCAAGCAGATCATCTTCGCGTCGATCCGCAAGGGAAAGAGCCGGTTGAACCTGTACCGGAAATCGATGGTGGGATCGGGGGAGGATGAGCTCTTCCTGGAATCGGACCGGGACAAGATCCCGAGCCAATGCACGCCGGACGGCCGGTCGCTGTTGTTCTATAGCCGGGGCGATCCCAGGACCCGGACAGACATCTGGATGATTCCGCTCTCCGGAGGCGGAGCGCCGACCCCGGTGCTGCACAGCGAGTTCGCGGAGCAGTACCCGGCCCTGTCTCCCGATGGCCGCTGGATGACGTACGAGTCGGACGAGTCGGGCCGGCTCGAGATCTACGTCAGCCCGTTCCCGGCCCCGACCCGCAAGTGGCAGATCTCCGCGGCGGGCGGCGAGCGGCCACACTGGCGGGGCGACGGCAGGGAGATCGTCTACCTCAGCCAGGACAACAAGCTGGTCGCGGTGGAGGTCAACCCCTCGGGCGTCGACTTCCAGGTCGGGGCGGCGACGAACCTGTTCCCGATCCAGGTGGTGCGCCCGGGCAACCTCTTTGAGATGTCTCCCGACGGGAAGCGCTTCCTGGTCAACGCGCCGATCGTCGATCAGAACGCCCAGCCGCTGACGCTCGTCGTCCCCTGGACCGCCGCGCTCCGCCGCCATTAGCGCCGCTACGTCGCTCCGGCGTTCCAGGCCTCCCGGAACTGTCGGATCGACCCGACGGCGTGCCCCGCGTAGTGGTTGTTGAAGTAACCGTAGACCGTCGTGCCGCCGTCGAGGATGCGCCTGATGTTGGGGATCCAGCGGGCCATGTCGCGCGTGCGGTCGATGATGAGGCGGTCCCAGCGCTCGGTCTTCTCCTCGATCCCCTTGCGGTCGCCCAGCCAGCGGATGTAAGCGAAATCGGCGGTCAGGACGTGGCCCTTCTTGAAAATCTCGTCGATGCCGAAAAACCACGGGTGATCGATGAACGCCAGGGCGACGCGGTGGTCGCGCAGGAGATCCAGGAGCCGCGGTGTAACGAAGGTCTTGTTGCGGACCTCGACGGCGAACCTCATGTCGCGGGGGAGCGACGGGAGGAACCGCTCCAGCCGATCGAGGAACGGTTTCGGGTCTGGGAACTCGGCCTTCCTGAAGTATCGGAACTGGAGGAGGAGCGGCCCGAGCTTGTCGCCCAGCCGCCCCATCACCTTCAGGAACGCCCCGAGATCCTCGCCGCATTCTTCCAGGATCTTTTCGTGCGTGATCACCTGCGGCACCTTGGCGGCGAACAGGAAGCCGGGCGGCGTCTTGCTCCGCCAGCCGTCGACCATCCGCTCGGTGGGGGTGCGGTAGAAGGTCGCGTCGATCTCGACGGTGCCGAAGTGCGAGGCGTAGTAGGCCAGGTAGTCGCCCGGCGGCGTGCCCGCCGGGTAGAACA
>JAYUCR010000138.1:0-5250 GCA_043740165.1 Acidobacteriota bacterium
ACCGCGGCGCCGGCCGCGGCCCGCAGCATCGGCTCCGCCGCGGCGTCGGTGTCCTCGATGGCGAACGGGGCCACGACATCGGTGTCGGCGATCATGCCCTCCTGAAGCCCCGGCACCGGAGCGCCGACGCGCATCAGGAGGGTCAGCGGGATGAGGGAAACGAAATAGAACGCCGCCCAGAGCCAACGTGAGGCCGGGAGATCGGCCGGCGCGCCACCCCAGCGCATCAGGCCTCCTTCAGTCGCCCGCCGGTCCCTGGACGGAGCGGATGCGGCGACGGCGTGTGCGGGATGGGGGCGGATCCGCTGTCTCGGCCCGCTGCGGCGTCGCCCCGCCATTGCGATAGGCTTCGTAGGCGCGCACGATCCCCTGCACCAGCGGATGGCGCACCACGTCGCTCTCGTCGAAATCGACGAACACCACTCCCTCGACGTCGGCGATCACGCGGCGCGCCTCGATCAGGCCCGAGGTGCGGCCCGGAGGCAAATCGACCTGGGTCACATCCCCGGTGATGAGCGCCTTCGAATTGATGCCGAGCCGGGTCAGGAACATCTTCATCTGCTCCGAGGTGGTGTTCTGCGCCTCGTCCAGGATGACGAACGAATTGCTCAGCGTGCGGCCCCGCATGAAGGCGAGGGGCGCTATCTCGATGACCCCGCTCTCGAGATGACCGTTGGCTCGATCGCGATCGAGGAGCTGGAACAGGGCGTCGTAGAGCGGCCGGAAATAGGGGTCGACTTTTTCCGCCATGTCGCCCGGAAGGAAGCCCAGCTTCTCTCCCGCTTCCACGGCGGGCCGGCAGAGAATGATCCGCTCGACCCGCTTTTCCGCCAGGTGGGCCACCGCCGACGCCACGGCGAGGAAGGTCTTCCCCGTCCCCGCGGGCCCGATCGCGAACACCAGGTCGTGATCGTGCATGGCCTCGAGGAGAATTTTCTGGTTCTCGCTCTTCGGCGTGACGAATCGCCCGTTGGTGGTCTTCAGGCGGCCGGAGGTGAAAAAATCGCGCAGTTGCGCGGTCCGATTGTCGCGAACCAGCCGCAGCGCGATGTCGATGTCCCCCTTCTTCAGAGAGTAGCCGCTTTGCGCCAGGGAGGCCAGCTGGCCCAGGATGTTGACCGCCGCCGCCTCGCGATCCGGCTCTCCCTGCACCGTGATCTCGGGACCACGCGCGGAGAGCCGAACGCCAAGATCCCGCTCGACGGCCCGGAGGTGCTCGTCGAGGTTGCCGAAAACATCGACGAGGGTCTCTTCAGGGATGGTGAACTTGCGCAACCGGATCCTCCGAACGGCTCGGCAAACTTAGCATCCGCTCCGCCCCTTGTCAATGAAGGCGAACGGGTCGTTCGGACCCGCAAATGGCGGAGAACGCTGGCTTTACTGCTTCGGCGGGCGGAGGGCGACCCGGATCGAAAGGTCGTCGAGCTGCTGCGGCGTCACGTCCCCGGGCGCGCCGGTCATCAGATCGATGCCGCTGGTGGTCTTCGGGAAGGCGATCACGTCGCGGATGGAGGTCGAGCCGGTCAGGATGGCGATCAGTCGATCGACCCCCAGCGCGATGCCGCCGTGCGGCGGCGCGCCCATGCGGAGGGCGGAGAGCAGAAAGCCGAACCGCGCCTCGGCCTCCTCCCGCCCCATCCCGAGGACCATGAAGATGCGCTCCTGGAGATCGCTGCGGTGGATTCGGAGGCTGCCGCCGCCGACCTCGCTGCCGTCGAGCACCAGGTCGTAGGCGAGCGCCCGAGCCTCCTCCGGGCGCGTGTCGAGCAGTGGGACATCCTCCTGGATCGGAGCGGTGAACGGATGATGGCAGGAGACCAGCCGGCCGGCCTCGTCGCTGTGCTCGAACAGGGGGAACTCGTGAACCCAGAGGAGGTGGTGGAGCCGGTCGTCGATCAGTTTCTCGGCGCGCCCGATCTGCAGGCGCAACGCCCCCAGGACGGACAGAGCCCCTTTCCATCGATCCGCCACCAGGAGCGCCAGATCGCCCGGGCCCGCGCCGAGCTCGGCCAGGATGGCGCGACACGACTCCTCGCCCAGGTGCTTGAGCACGGGCGACTGTAGCGTCTCCCCGGCGCGGATCCAGATGAGACCCTTGGAGCCCAAGGCCTTCGCCGCATCGACCATGTTGTCGATCCGCTGGCGCGGCCAGGCGCCGCCTCCCGGAACGAGGAGGGCCTTCACCACACCCCCCTGGCGCACGGTGTCCGAAAAAACGCGAAACGGGCTCTCGCGGAGGCTGCCGGTGAGGTCGCGGATCTCGAGCCCGAAGCGGGTGTCGGGCTTGTCGCTCCCGTACCGCTCCATCGCCTCGCGGTACGACAGGCGCGGGTACGGGCCGAGGAGGGGCACCCCGGCGGCGGCGAAGATCTCCTCCATCAGCCCCTCGATCAGGAGAAAGAATTCCTCGCGCTCCGGGAACGAGAGCTCGATGTCGATCTGGGTGAATTCCGGCTGCCGATCGGCCCGCAGGTCCTCGTCGCGGAAACACTTGGCGATCTGGAAGTAGCGATCGAAGCCGGCGACCATCAAGAGCTGCTTGAAGATCTGCGGGGACTGCGGAAGCGAGTAGAAACGCCCGGGGTTGACGCGCGACGGGACCAGGTACTCGCGCGACCCCTCCGGCGTGCTGCGGTTCAGGATCGGCGTTTCGACCTCGAGGAATTGCCGCGCGTCCATGTACCGGCGCACCGCCATCAGCACCCGGTGCCGGGTTTCGAAGACGCGCTGCAGGCGCGCGCGGCGCAAGTCGAGAAAGCGATAGCGGAACCGGACCTCCTCCGAGGCGTCCGTGTCGTCGTCGAGCTGGAACGGCAGGGGATCGGAGGTGTTGAGGATCGAGAGCCTCCCGGCGACGACCTCCACGGCGCCCGTCGGCAGGCCCGGGTTCACGTTGGCGGCGGCGCGGGCCACCACCATCCCCTGGACGGCGACGACGTATCCGGGCCGTACCTCCTTGGCCGCGGCGAACGCCTCCGGGGCGCCCGCTGGATTGAAGACCGCCTGCGTCACGCCATACCGGTCGCGCAGATCGAGGAACAGCAATCCGCCATGATCGCGGATGCTGTCGATCCACCCAAGGAGCACGGCCCCGCGGCCGGCGTCGCCGGGGCGCAGGGCGCCACAGGTGTCGGTCCTGCGATCCACCGGGGGGGATTCAGGCATGTGTCATCTCCGCCACGGCCGCGACGATGTCATCCCCTTGGACCGTGCGCTGCATTCCGTCGGACATCCGTTTCACCGTGAGCATGCCGCGCGCCACCTCGTCCGGTCCGAGAATGAGCACGAGCCGCGCCCGCAGATCGTTGGCCCGGCGCAGGTGCGCCTTGAGGCTTTTTTCCGGCAGCGGCTCGAGCACCACCTGGCGGCCGGCGGCCCGCAGGCGGCCCGCGGCGACGAGCGCCGGGGCCAGCGCTTCCGTCCCCAGCGGCACGACGAAGAGGTCGAGGCGGGACTCCAGCTCGCCGGCGCTTTCCGGCAGGCACATGACCAGGCGATCCTCCCCGATGGCGAAACCGAACCCGGGCGTCGGCGGTCCGTTCAGGGACTCCACCAGCCCGTCGTACCGTCCGCCGCCCAGCAGCGCGCTCTGCGCCCCCAGGGCGGACAGGGCCACCTCGAACGTGGTGCGCCGGTAGTAGTCCAGGCCGCGCACCAGCCTCGGCTCGAGACGGTGGGCGACCCCCAGGGTCGCCAGATGCGAGCGCACGCTCGCCAGGTGGTCCCGGCAGGCGGCGCACAGATGATCGAGGATCGGGGTCACCTTGGAGAGGATCGCCTGATCCGCTTCGACCTTGCAGTCGAAACAGCGCATCGGGTTGATCTCGATGCGGCGCTGGCAGTCGGTGCAGAGGCGATCGCGCTGGGGAAGAAGCTCCCGCAGCAAGACCTCGCGGTAGCGCGGCCGGCAATCCTGACAGCCGACGGAATTGAGCAGCAGCTCGAGAGGCTGGATCCCGAGCCCCTCGAGGAAGAGCATCAGCATGTGCAGTGTTTCGGCATCCACCGCCGGGTGCTCGCTGCCGAGCGCCTCAGCGCCAATCTGGTGGAACTGCCGCATGCGCCCCTTCTGCGGCCGCTCGTAACGGAACATCGGCCCGATGTAATAAAGCCGCTCGATCTCCGAGCCCCGGTGCATCTGGTGCTGGATGTAAGCCCGCGCCACGGGGGCGGTGTTCTCCGGCCGCAGCGTCAAGGATCGCCCCTTGCGATCGGGGAAGGTGTACATCTCCTTGGCGACGATGTCGGTCGCTTCGCCGATGCCGCGGGCGAACAGGTCGGTCGGCTCGAAGATGGGGGTGCGGATCTCGCGGAATCCGAAGCGGGCGAACATCTCCCTCGCCCGCGCTTCCACCAGGTGCCACCGGGGGATCTCAGCAGGCAGGATGTCGCGGGTTCCCTTCGCGGACTCGATCATCGGCTTCGGTCGCCCGGGGTGCGCGTCGGGCGCGTCGTGGTCCTGTCCGGGAGCGGCGGAGAATAGCACATTCGCCTGGTGCGAGGAAGTTGCGCCGCGACCCCCGACTATAATCGCCACGTGCGCGCCGCGACGCTCCTCCCGCTGGCCTGTCTCCTGGCGTTGCTGCCGGCCGCCGCGGCGCAGGCCCGGGACCCGAAGACGGTCTTCCACGGTCTGGGCACGCAGCCGGACGAAGACCTGAAGCCGGGACAGGCCGATCCGATCCTCCTGACGCCGGCCTGGACCTATGACGGGTTCACCGCGCCCCTGGCCGGCGACGCGGTCGGCTCCCCGATGCATCTCGTGGCCGCCGATCGCGGGGGGGCCGTCGTGGCGCTGGACGCCGAGGGGGGTCGCCCGATCTGGCGCGCGTCGCTGCAGACGCCCCTCGCGATCGGTCCGTCGCTGATCGAGGAGGTCGTTTACCAGGCGACTTCCGGCGGGATCGTGCACGCTCTCGCGCTGGGTGACGGAGCGGAGATCTGGCAGGCGCCGACCTGGGGCGCCGCCATCGCCCCGCCACAGCTCGTGGCGGGGCGGCTCATCGTCGCGACCGACGCTCCGGGGCTCCTCGCACTCGACCCCCGCGACGGCAAGGAGCTCGGCCGCCTGGTGCTCCCTGGCCGGCCGCTGCCTCCCGCTGCCGACGACACGGCAATCGTGATCGGGACGGACCACGGGATGGTCCTGGCGATCGATCCCCTCACATTCTCCGTCCGCTGGCGACGCTACGTCCGGCACGCGATCACCGCGCCGCCGGTCCTCGTCAAGCGTCGCATCTACGTGGTGGC
>JAYUCR010000139.1:0-5238 GCA_043740165.1 Acidobacteriota bacterium
GGCTCGACGCAATATTTTCGCGCCACGCCTCCGCAGCCGGGGGTGACCCCGGGAAAAAAGCGGCCTCGCCGATGGCACAGGGAGTGCAGTGCGGCCTGCGAGGAGGCAACATTCCATGCGGATACTCGTCGCCTACGATGGGTCGGCGTCGGCCGATGCAGCGGTGCGGGAAGTGATGGACAGACCCTGGCCGCAGGGAAGCGAGATCCGCCTCGCCACCGTCGTCCAGCCGCCGATCTCGATGGTGTCCGTGGCGGCCGTCGAGTTGTACGGCCCGCTCTACGAAAACATGCGCGCGACCCTGCGCGAAGAGGCCTACAAAAAGCTCCAGACCGTTCTGCGAGGCCTGCAGACCCGCCCGGACCTCAAGGCGAGCTACGACCTGCGCGAAGGCGATATCCGGCAGTGTCTGCTCGATGCCATCCACGAGTGGAAGGCCGATCTCGTGATGGCCGGATCGCGCGGGGCCGGCAGTGTGTCGCGCCTGTTCCTCGGCAGCGTCTCGCACTCGCTCGTGACGCACGCCCCCTGCAACGTCGAGATCGTCAAGGTCGCCGTCGCCGCTTGACCCCGGGCGGTCATCTCACCGACTATTGAACCAATGACGCAAAGCACCGATCTCGCCGGCTGCCTCGCCGTGATCGACGAGCTGGTGCGTCTGACGGCACCCCCGGCCGGCGAGCGGGAGATCGCCGAGCAGGGTCTGGCCCTTCTGGCCGGCACCCTCCGGGCCTCGCGAGGGGCCCTCATCCTGCGACCGGGAGCCGGCCCGATCGACCCCGTCCTGTGGGGATCCGTGGAGGTGAACGACCTCCTCCCCGCGGCCACGCGGGCGATGCGCGCCTCCGACATCATCGAAGAGGGCGTCCGCGGGGCGGCGAACGTGGCGGTTCCCCTGCTCGGAGCGGCCGGGCCGATCGGCGCCATCGTCCTGATGGAGGCCGCGGAGTGGGGACCCGACACCCGCATTCTCGTCCACAGCGCCGCCCGCACCATCGCGGCGGCTCTCGAGGCCGCCCACCTGATCGTGGAGAGCCGGCGCCAGGGCGAGCTCCTGGTGCAGCGCAACGTCGAGCTCGAGATCCTGCGCGAGCTGGCCGGCCGGATTCAGAACCGGGGCGGCGACGAGAACATCCTGAAGGCGGCGCTCGACCTGGTTCTGGAGAAGCTCGGGCTCGCCTCCGGCTGGATCTTCTGGGGCGAGAGCGCCGGCTGCCGCCTGGAGCTGGCGGCGAGCCACGGCGTCGCGGAAGCGTTCGAGCGCGAGGCGCGCGCCAACGGGATCGGCACCTGCCTCTGCCAGGATGTCTTTGCCACCGGGAAGCTGCGCGTGGCGCGCAACACGATCGACTGCCCGCGCCTTCCGGCGTTGCTCGGGGGCACCGACCCGATGATCCACGCCTGCATTCCGCTCAAGTTCGAGCGCGGCATCCAGGGGGTGATGAACATCGTCAATCGGCCGGGCCGCCTGTTCACCGATGCGGAGCTGCGGTTCCTGGAGACCGTCGGGCAGCAGGTCTGCATGGCGGTGGACAAGGCGAAGACCGCACGCGCCGAGAGCCGCCGCGACGCCGAGGCGCGGGCGCTGGTCAGCCTCACGAGGGCGATCGGCGGCAGCCTCAACCACGAGAGGGTCCTGGCCGCGGTGGGCGACTACGGCCGGACGCTCCTGGCGGCCGACCGCTGCATCATTCTCCTGGTGGACCGGGACGGACCGCCGCGCTTCGCCTACCTGTCCGGCCATCCGCTCGAAGGAACGCGCGTCGGCGACCCGATCGATCTCGAGGCCCTGGGGGCCCGCGCCTTCATGACCGCCCTGGGGGAACGCCGGACGCTGGTGGTCCAGGACACCGAAACCGATCCCCAGACCAACCCCGATCTGGCACGACGCTGGGGGATCCGGTCGGGCATCATCGTTCCGCTGCTGGCGCACGGCCAGCTGGAGGGCCTGCTGGTGGCCGTCCGGGACCGCGCGTCGAGCTGGGGGGACGACGCGGTGGAGCTGGCGAAGGCCCTGGCCGGGCAGGCGGCGCTGGCGATCGAGAACGCGCGGCTCTACCGGGAAGCGCAGGAGATGTTTCTCGGATTGCAGCGCGCGCAGGATAAAATGATGCGGGCGGAGCGGCTGGCGACGGTCGGAACGCTCGCGTCGAGCCTGGCCCACGAGGTGCGCAACCCGCTCAACTCGATCAGCCTGCAGCTCGTCCTGCTGTCGCGCCGGCTGCAGCGGATCGAGGGGACGGCGCGCGACGAGATGGCGGCGCTGGTGGAGACCGCGCGTGCCGAGATCACCCGGCTGGACACCCTGGTGGAGGAATTCCTGTCCCTGTCGACCATCGATCGGCTGGTCCTGTCCGCGTCCGACCCGCATGCCGTGTTGCGCGAGGTGAGCGCCTTGATGGCGCCGGCCGCGCGCCTGAAGGGGGTCGGAATCGTGGAGCGCTTCGCCGACCGGCTGCCGCCGCTGCGGCTCGACCCGGAGAAGATGAAACAGGTGCTGATCAACCTGGTGCGCAACGGGATCGACGCGATGCCGCAGGGCGGCACGCTCACCCTCGAAACCAAAGCCTCGGAGGACCAGCTGTTCATCCGCGTCGCGGATGCCGGTGTCGGGATCGAGCCGGGGCTCGACATCTTCGACTTCTTCACCACCACGAAGCGGGACGGCACCGGCCTCGGCCTGCCGATCGCGCGACAGATCGTGGAGGCCCACGGCGGGACGCTCACCTACGAGAGCGCGCCGGGAAAGGGCGCCACCTTCAGCATCGCGCTGCGCCGCCTGGAGGACGCCCCGTGAATCCGACCCGCGGCGTCGTCGTGGTCGCCGACGACGAGGAAGCGGCCCGCAAGAGCCTCGGGCAGATCCTGACCGAAGACGGCTACGGGGTCACCCTGGCCGGGGACGGCGAGGAGGCGCTGCGCCTCGTGGCGCAGGAGTCCCCGGACGTCCTCCTGACCGATCTCAAGATGCCGCGCCTGGACGGGGAGGAGCTGCTGACGCGCGTGCGGCAGGGGTATCCGAACGTCGCGGTGGTCCTCATGACCGCGCACGGCACGATTCGGAGCGCCGTCCGGGCCCTGCGGGAGGGGGCCGAGAATTACCTCACCAAGCCGATCGACGTCGAGGAGCTGGAGCACCTGCTCGACGGGATCATCAAGCGCAAGCGGCTCGCGGCCGAGATGCAGATGCTGCGCGAGCGGCTGGACGACAAGTACCGCTTCGAGAATATCATCGGCCGCAGCCCGCAGATGCTCGAGGTGTTCCGCCTGGTCGAGCAGGTGGCGCCCAGCCAGGCGTCGATCCTGATCACCGGAGGCAGCGGCACCGGGAAGGAGCTGATCGCCCAGGCGATCCACCAGCGCAGCCCGCGGCGGGCCGGGCCCTTCGTCAAGGTCTCCTGCGCGGCGCTGCCGGAGACCCTCCTCGAGAGCGAGTTGTTCGGGCACGAGCGGGGATCGTTCACCGGGGCGCTGTCGCGTCGCACCGGGCGCTTCGAGATGGCGGCCGGTGGCACCATCCTCCTTGACGAGATCGGCGACACCCCGGCCGGCATGCAGGTCAAGCTCCTGCGTTTCCTGCAGGAGAAGCAGTTCGAGAGGATCGGCGGCAACCAGACGCTCACCGTCGACGTGCGCGTCATCGCCGCCACCAACCGCGACCTGCGCGCCATGGCCCGCGAGGGGAAATTCCGCGAGGACTTGTACTACCGGCTGGACGTGATTGAGATCCCGCTGCCGCCCCTGCGTGATCGGCCCCAGGACATCCCGCTCCTGGTCGACTTCTTCGTGCGCAAGTACGCCGCCCTCAACGGCAAGACGATCGAAGGGGTCACCGACGAGACGCTGGCGGCGCTGGTCGCCCACGAGTGGCAGGGCAACGTGCGCGAGCTGGAGCATGCGCTGGAACGGGCCGTCGTCCTGGCGCGCGACACCCACCTTAGGCTCGATCTTTTCCCCGCGCTGGTGCCGAGCGAGCAGGCGGCTCCCCGGCGCGAGGGCCTGACCGTCCCCGGCGCAACGCTCGAGGAGATCGAGCGCGATGCGATCCAGCGCACGCTCGAGGCGGTCGGCGGCTCGACCGCCCGCGCCGCCGCGATCCTCAAGATCAGCCCGCGAACCATCCAGTACAAGATCCAGCAGTACCGGGCCGCCTCGGTCACGAACGGCAAGTCTCGGCCCGCGGCCGCGGGCAAGTCTCGGCCCGACAAGTCCCGCTCCGACAAGGCTCTTCCCGACAACGAGTGACCCGGCCGCCGCGCGCGGCCGTCGGGCTTCAGGAGAGACGGCCCGGGTAGCGCATCTCGTTCGCATTCATCTCGGGATGCTGCGTGGCCGGCCGGCGGTCACGGCCCGGGATGCCCGACGGCGGCGGGGTCCGCGCCGATTGTCACCGGGCCATGCACGACAACGAACAGCACGCCGGCGGCGTCGATCAGGATCTGTCCCGGGAACTCGCCGTGGGCGAGGTGCAGGAGGAATGCGGCCGCGAAGGTCGCCAGGAGCGTGTAGCCGCCTACGCGCAAAGTGGGCGGGAAGAGGAACAGCAGCGCCCCGACCGTTTCCATCGACGCGATCAGCGCCACGTGCAGGTCGATGCCGTGCGACCCCGGTGCGATGGCATGCCAAGCGGTCCGGGCGTTCAGCACGAACAGGGCCACTCCGAGCGTCCACCAGAGAGCGATGAAGGCGCACACGAGCTGGCGTTCCGGCATGGTGTCCTTTCCTTTCATCGGGCTCACCCGATCTGGACCGACAGCATGGAGATCGATCCCCCGTCGACCCCTTCAACCGGGAAGCTCACCGGCTCGCCTTGCCGGCGGAGCGCCGTCACGTACAGCAGGGGCAGGTAATGCTCCGGGGTCGGGATCGACAGCGCGGCGTCGCTCCCGAGCGTTTCGTAGGCGACGAGCGGGCCGTCCTCGCCGGCGAGCAGCAGCTCCCGCGCCCGCGTCTCGAACCGCACTGCCCAGTCGAACGGCTCGACCGGATGCCGGCCCCAGGCATAGGCGTGCAGGTTGTGCACCAGGTTGCCGCTGCCGACGATGAGCACTTCTTCCTCGCGCAGCGGCAGGAGCCGCCTGCCGATGTCGTGATGCACGGACGCGGGTTGCGTTTCGTCGAGGCCGAGCTGGACCACCGGGACGTCGGCCCGCGGGTAGAGATGCTTCAGCACCGACCAGGCGCCGTGATCGAGCCCCCACTCCTGGTCCATGCCGACCGCCGCCGGCCGCAGCAGCT
>JAYUCR010000140.1:0-5232 GCA_043740165.1 Acidobacteriota bacterium
GGGCGCACGGCCGCCCGGCGCCGGATCGCCGGGACGGGTCGGCGAGCAACCGTTGGCAACGATGAGCATCATGGCGGCGAGGGCTCCCACTGTCGGGGCAAGGTTCATGGGCTCACTTGAAAACCGGGGCGGACATGGTCTTGAGGATCGCCGCCGAAGCCCCCTCGACGTCGGCGTGCAACGAATGGCCTGCGGCGTCCATGGTGACGACCGCCGGGAAATCCCGGACGCGCAGGTGCCACATCGCCTCCGGCGTGCCGAGGTCGAGCCTGTCGACCCCCTCGACGCGCTCGATGCAGCGCGCATAGTACTGCGCCGCCCCGCCGATGGCGTTCAGGTAGACCGCGCCGTGATCCTTGAGCGCCTGGAGCGTGCGCGGCCCCATGCCCCCCTTGCCCATCACGGCGCGCACCCCGTAGCGACCGATCACCTCCGCCTCGTAGGGCTCTTCGCGGATGCTGGTGGTCGGTCCCGCGGCGGTGATCGTCCACCCGTCGCCGCATTTCATCGCCACCGGACCGCAGTGATACAGGACCTGATCGCGCAGGCTGACCGGCGGCTCGTGCTCCATCAGCTCGTGGTGCATGGCGTCCCGGCCGGTGTGGAGCAGACCGCTGATCAGCACCGTGTCGCCGACCTTGAGGCGGCGCACCTGCTCCTCGGTGATCGGCGGGCGCAGGGGGATAGACCCCGCTGCCCCGAACGGCTTCGCCCCGTGACCTGGGGCGGGCCCGACCCCGGGCCCGGGCGCCCCGTCGCGATAGAGCCAGCGGCGGATCGCGAAGGTCTTCGCGTCGAGAACGACGCCGAGGCGGCGGAAGGCCCAGCAGTCATACGCCACCGACACGAAGAACGACGCCGGCAGCCGGTTGACGGCGCCCACCTTGCAGCCGATGAGCGTCACCTCCCCGCCGAATCCCATCGTCCCGATGCCGAGCAGGTTCGCCTTCTCGAGGACGTAGGCTTCGAGCGCGGCCAGCCGCGGATCGGGGTTGACGTCGTCGAGCGTCCGGAAGAGCTGCTGCTTGGCGTGGACGTACCCGGTCGCCCGATCCCCGCCGATCGCCGCCCCGATGGCCCCGGCGCTGCAGCCCTGTCCCTGCGCCTGCCAGACGGCGTGCAGGAGGCAGCGGCGCACGCCGTCGAGATCGCGATCGGCGCGCCCCAGGTGGGGCAGCTCCGCCGGCAGCGAGTATTGGATGTTCTTGTTCTCGCACCCGCCGCCTTTGAGGAGGAGCCGCACCTCGATCTCGTCGGCGCTGGCCCACTGGTGGAAGTGCAGGGTCGGCGTGCCCGGCCCGAGGTTGTCGCCGCTGTTCTTCCCGCTGAGCGCATCGACCGAGTTGGGACGCAGCTTGCCGGCCCGCGTCGCCTCGACGATGGCGTCGCGGATGGCCGCCTCGATCTCGATCTGGTTGACGCCGATCGGGGTGCGCACCTCGAAGGTCGGCCAGCCGGTGTCCTGGCAGATCGGCCCGTCGCACTCAGCGGCCATGTCGATGTTGGAGGCGATGACCGACAGCGCCTGGCCCGCCCGGGTGTCGACTGGCTCGTCGCCCGCCGCCCGGGCCATGGCCCGGCTCACGTCGGGAGGCAGGTGTGTCGACGTCTGCACGATGAGGTCGACGAGGCTCTGCCGCAGGACGTCCATGGCGGCGCATCATAGCACCGCCCCCCGGAGGCCCGCGGGGCGGGGCCAGCCGGCTACTTGTCGCGTGGGGGGTCGGGCACCGGGACGAAGCATTGCGGCAACCGGCGCATGGCGTCGAGGCCGAGCGTCAGGCGCAGGCCATCCTGGTAGCCGAGTGAATAGCGGTTCTGCTTGTCGCTGGTCGACGCATAGGCGGCCGCGGGCTGGCCGGGCGTGCGGGCCGCGACGGCATCGGAACGCATCAGGTCGGGGCACTGGGTCGAACGCGGAGCGCGTCCCGATTCGACCCCCTTCACGAACCCCGCCATGTAGTCCGGGTCGCCGCTGATGCGCTCCGGGATGCGCGAGGTCTCGTCCATCAGGCGATCCATGCGCGCCTGCACCGCGGCGTTGGTCTGCTGCGCCTTCCAGACGGCGTACTCGGCCAGCGTGTTCTCATAGTCGCGCGGGTAGGCCTCGCGCTCCCGCCGGTTGTAACGCGCCGAAGCGCGCGCCGCATCCTCCGTGACGTAACGATCCAGCACCGGCTTGATCAGTCCTTCCATGCCGTTGATGTCGTCGTGCTTCACCATGTCGCGCGGCAGCTCCACCTGGATCTCGACGCGGCACCAGGCTTCGTCGTAAAGAGCGAACGGGCCCTCCTGATGCGACACCAGGAGTGGCTCGGCCAACGTCAGGCGCAGGTCGAGGCGGGATCGTTTCAGATCGATGCTGTCCACCTTCGCCAGCTCGCCGATCTTGAAGCGGTTGCGTCCGTGGCTGCTGACCAGGCGCCCGTTCACCCGGTTGTCGGTGTACGGACCGGCGCAGTCGGCATAGGTCTCGGCCCCCGTGACGATCCAGGCGCCGCGCCAGCGCGATTCCATCTGGTCCTGGAGCTCGCCGGCGCGCGCCGCCACCGGGAGCAGGAGAGCCAGGCCGAGGACGAGCACCGGGGAGGTCTTGCGCAGGGCGGGGTTCATCGCGCACCCCCCGCCCCGGAATGCACCGTGGCCGGCAGGAAGACCGGGGCACCGGCCTGCGTTCCGCTCCGCGCGCCCGCCGGCGCGCACTGGGGCAGGACACGGATCGCCTCGAGACCCTGGGCCAGGCGCAGCCCGTCCTGGTAGCCCCGGCTCCAGCTCTTCTGCCGCTTGCCGGTGCTGGCCGCGACCGCGACCCCCGACACGGGGCCGCGCAGGGACTGGGTCGCCGGCTCGACCTTCATCAGCTCGGCGCACTGCGTCACCGAGGAGGATCGGCCGGTCGACACCCCGCGCGCGAACCCCTCGAGATAGTCCGGATCGGAGCTGATCTGGCCCGACAGCCGCGCCGTCTGCTCCACCCACTCATCCATGCGCGCCCCGACCACCGCCGCGGACTGCTGCTCCTTCCACTCTTCGTGCGAGGCGACGGCTTCGTTGCGATGCGCTTCGTAGACCGGCGTGTCGGCCGGCAGGAAGTTGGACACCAGCATCGCCTGGTCCATGCTTCCGTACCGCTCCACCACCGGCTGCAGCATCGTCTCCATCCCCAGCACATCGGCGTGGCGCAGCGTCCCGTCCGGAAGATCCATCTGGACCTCCACCTGACAGCGGGCCGTGCCGCGCAGCGTGAATTCCGGGTGCACGCGCAAGACCACGAGCATCTCCGCCAGGGTCAGGCGCACGCTGATCGCGTCGCCGCTCAGATCAATGCTGTCGACGTGCGCCGGCAGGCCGGCTGCGAAGCGATGGTGGCCGCGGCTGGTGAGCAACCCGCCAAGCACCACGTTGTCAGTGTAGAACCCGACGCAGTCGGAGAAGGTGTCGACGCCGGTGACCACCCACGCCCCCTGCCAGCGCGCCGCGAATGACTCCTGAAGCGTCGGCGGCCGGTCGACGGCGGCCTGAGCCATTCCGATCGTCATGGCGAGCCCGAACAGCGTTCCCAGCAATCCCCTCGACATGACGCAACCCCCCGTCCATTGGGCGTTTCCAGCCTGCCC
Source organism: Acidobacteriota bacterium (assembly GCA_043740165.1). Classification (GTDB taxonomy): domain Bacteria; phylum Acidobacteriota; class Polarisedimenticolia; order Gp22-AA2; family Gp22-AA2; genus JAYUCR01. The sequence continues at coordinate 3,618 of JAYUCR010000140.1, forward strand.
TTTGCCTCAACCTAGAAAGAGGACTTGTAATCGTCAAGGGCGCGTTTTTGGATTCGCGAGGAGTAGAATTGCGCCGTTTTTTCCGTGACCGGATTCCGGTTACGAAAGGTTCCGCGCGACGCTCGCGTCGAAACCGTCATGCCTGTGGAGGAATGCAACGTGAGCCCTCGCCGTCTGGTCACTCTCGTCATCGCCTGCTCCCTGCTGCTCGCGGCCGCGGACAACAAGGCCACCGAGAACAAAGCGGAAACCCGCACCAAGTCCGAGACGTTCGCGGGGCTGGAATTGCGGGGGATCGGTCCGGCGGTGACCTCCGGGAGGGTGGTCGACATCGCCGTCCACCCGACCGACCACGCGACCTGGTACATCGGCGTCGCCTCCGGGGGTGTCTGGAAAACCATCAACGCCGGCACCACCTGGACACCGATTTTCGACGGGCAGGGCTCGTACTCCATCGGCTCGGTCGTCCTCGATTCCAGAAACCCCCTGGTGGTCTGGGTCGGATCGGGCGAGAACAATTCGCAGCGCAGCGTCGGGTATGGCGACGGCGTCTACCGTTCGAGCGACGGCGGAGCCTCGTGGGAGAACGTCGGGCTCAAGACCTCCGAGCACATCGGCCGCATCGTCATCGACCCGCGCGACTCGAACGTCGTCTACGTCGCCGCGCAGGGGCCGCTCTGGGCCCCGGGGGGCGAGCGCGGTCTGTACAAGACGACCGATGGCGGCAAGACATGGAAACAGGTTCTCAGGATCAGCGACAACACCGGGGTCAGCGACCTGGTCTACGACCCCCGCAATCCGGACATCCTCTACGCCGCGGCGTACCAGAGGCGCCGGCATGTCTGGACCCTGATCGACGGCGGCCCGGAATCGGCGATTTACAAGTCGACCGATGCCGGCGGCACCTGGAAGAAGATCGAGACCGGCCTGCCGAAAGAGGAGATGGGGCGGATCGGCCTGGCGGTCTCCCCCGCCGACCCGGACGTCGTCTATGCCCTCATCGAAGCCACCAACAAGGCGGGCGGCTTCTACCGCTCCCGGGACGCCGGCGGCACCTTCGAGAAGATGAGCGACTACGGCTCCACCAGTCCGCAGTACTACGAGGAGATCATTCCGGACCCCAAGGTGGTCGGGCGGGTCTACTCGATGGACACCTGGATGCAGGTGACCGAGGACGGCGGCAGGACCTTCAGCAAGGTGGGCGAGAAATACAAGCATGTCGACAATCACGCCCTGGTGATCGATCCGGCCGACACCGACCACCTCCTCTCCGGGTGCGACGGCGGCGTCTACGAATCCTGGGACCGCGGCGCCACCTGGGACTTCAAGTCGAACCTGCCGGTGGCCCAGTTCTACAAGCTCGCGATCGACAACGCGCTCCCCTTCTACCGCGTCTACGGAGGCACGCAGGACAACAACACCCTGGGCGGCCCGTCGCGCACCACGACCGCGCACGGCGGCACCAACGCCGACTGGATCGTCACCGTCGGCGGCGACGGATTCCAGAGCCAGGTGGACCCTGCGGAGCCGGACATCGTCTACTCCGAGGCCCAGCACGGGGCGCTGGTGCGCTTCGACCGGCGCACCGGCGAGACGATCGACATTCAGCCGCAGC
>JAYUCR010000141.1:0-5212 GCA_043740165.1 Acidobacteriota bacterium
CATGAGTTATGAATGCCGGGTCTAAGGCGCGTAAATCTTATGAGGCCGAATCGCGCGACGGCGCGAACAAGGCCTATGCGAGTGCTCGGAAAGACCGCTAGTCCCGCCCCACACCGAGCGCGTCGGCGACACGGTTGATGTAGTTGAACCATGCGGCGATCAGGGTGATTTGCAATATACCCTTGTCGTCGAAACCGGCGGCGCGCAGCTTTTCATGGTCGCCCTTACCGATGCGTGTCGCGTCCTTCGTGAGCATCTCGACGTATTCGAGCATCACGCGGTCCTGCTCGGAGATGGCGGCGGTCCGGAAATCCTTCCGGATCGCCTCCACCAGGCCCTCGTCCATCGTCACGCGACGCAGAAACTCTGCGTGGGAGTCGAGTCAATAGTGGCACCGGTTCGTCGCGGACACGACCGTCGTGATCATCTCGTGCTGGCGCCGCGTCAGCGGCAGGTCGGGAGACATCAGCGAGCCGAACGTCGCGAAGGCGTGATGCAGCGCGTCCGGGATCAGCGTGTGCGTCGCGACGATGCTCGTCGCGCCGTCGTCGCTCGGGTCGCGCGCATACTCCTTCGGGTAGAGCCTGTGCTGCGCCTCGAGGGCCGCCCGCAGCGCCCCGTCGGCTTGGGTCAACGGAATCGTCTTGATCCATGCCATCAGATCTTCTCCTGGGGTCGCCGCACCCGCGGTGCCACCACGAATCGGTAGACAGGAAATCCCAGCGCCACCACGGTCGTTCCGAGGGCCGCCTCGAACGGCCGCCCGGCGGCGAGGATCGCCAGGATTGTGATGAGCAACACGAGGAAGCCGAGCGGAGTCACCGGATGGCCGGGGACGCGAAACGTCTCGCCGGTGGGTCGTGGCAGCCGGTAGATTCCCGCGACAGTGAGGGCCACGAACGCGACCGTCACAAAGATGAAGTAGGCGATGATCGCCTCGAAATCGGCCAAAGCCACCACGAGACACCCGAGTGCGGCCTGAAGCGCGATACCCCTCGCCGGCGTCCCGAAGCGCGGGTGGAGCCGGCCGACCGAGCGCAGGAAGAGTCCGTCTCGCGCCATCGCGTAGTAGACCCGCGGGGCGGCCATCAGGACCGCCGCCAGGCTGCCGCAGATCGTGATCAGAACGATCGCGGCGAAGACGCGACCGCCGGCTGCGCCGAACAGCGCGACACCGGCCTGCGCCGCGAACGCGGTCCCGGAGCCCACCGCCGCGATCGGCACCAGATAGATGAAGGCGCCGCTCGTGAGGATGTAGACAATCGTCGCGGTGCCGACGCCGAGAGCGAGCGCCCGCGGCAATGTTCGCGACGGGTCCCGGACTTCGCCCCCGATCTTGACCACGTCCCAGAAGCCACCGAACGAGAAGAACGCGGCGATGAGGCCGCCGGCAAGTCCGGCGAGGAGCGGCGCCGAGCCCGGGCGCGGCTCCAGGAACGGCTGGAAGTTCGCCCACGCGCCGCTCCCCGAAGCGAAGCCCCAGACGACGATCACCCCGAGCAGAAACAGCTTCAGCCCGGTGAGCCATCGCACCACCCCTCCCGCCATCCGCACGCCCACGACGTTGATGACCGCCAGGAGAAGGATCGCCACCATCGCCACCCCCTTCTGGCCCAGGTCCCCAAGTGGCACGAGCGCCGCCGCGTACCGCCCGAGCCCACTCGCGAGCGCCGCCGTGAGACCCGGATCCATGACGAGCAGGCACTTCCACCCGTACAGGAAGGCCACGCCGGGCCCGCAGGCCTCGCGAAGGTAGACGTAGCCGCCGCCGGCCTCCGGGTAGCGGGCGGCCAGCTCCCCGTAGCAGAGGGAGCCGCAGAACACCGCCGCTCCCACCGCCAGCCACACCATGAGAACCCAGAACGGCGAGCCCAGAGTCTTGGTCATCTCGGCCGGCGTGAGGAAAATGCCCACGCCGATGACCTCCCCCACCACCAAGGCCGCGGCGGTGTCGAGGCCGAGGGTGCGCGCCGCCATGTGTCTTGCCCTCCCGGTCCATTCCCCGGAGCCGGTCTGTTCCAGCAAATGGCGTTCCAAGGGTGGAGCAGTGGGCCGCTCCGACGCACTCGACGCGTTTTCCATCAGTTACATGAGATCGGCCGGGAGCCGCGCGAGCCGGGCACGCGGATCGAGCATAGGGCATATGGGTGGTCCACCTGGGCCGCATCACGGCTATGTCTCACAGCCTGCCGATTCCACCATGGCCCCCCGATCGAATGCGCGGTACTGCACCGCTTCCCCGACATGCTCCGCCCGGATGGCGTCGGCGCCGTCGAGATCCGCAATCGTCCGGGCGACCCTGAGAATTCCGTCGTGGGCGCGGGCCGAAAGGCCGAGGCGCCGCAGGGCCAGATCGAGGAGGCGCCGGCCATCCGGCCCGAGCTGCGCGTGGCGCCGCAGCAGCGCGGCACTCATGGCCGCGTTCGTCACCGCTCCCCCACCGGTGAAGCGCTCCGACTGCCGCGTCCGCGCGGCCACGACGCGCGCAGCGACAACCGCGCTCGACTCCCCCGCCGGGCTGGCCGACAGATCGCGGCCGGCGACCGGAGGGACACAAACTTGAAGGTCGAATCGATCGAGAAGGGGCCCCGACACCCTCTGCCGGTAGTGAGACACCATCGCGGGCGTGCAGCCGCACGGCCGATCGGAGCGGCCCAGGTTGCCGCAGATGCAGGGATTCATGGCGGCGATCAAGGTGACGCGCGCCGGCATCCTCAGGGTGCGGTTCTCGCGCGTGATGGAGACCGCGCCCTCCTCCAGCGGCTGGCGGAGGACGTCGAGCGTGGCGCGCCCGAATTCGGGGAGCTCGTCGAGAAAGAGCACCCCCCGGTGCGCAAGGGTGATCTCACCCGGACGCGGCCCGCGGCCGCCGCCGATCAGGCCGACGCCGCTGATGGTGTGGTGCGGGGCGCGCAGCGGCCTGCAGCGCGGCAGGCGCCCGTCGCCGAGAAGACCGGCGGCGCTGTAGATGCAGCAGACCTCCACCGCTTCGTCCAGGGTGAGCGGGGGGAGGATGCCGGGGATTCGCCGGGCCAGCATCGTTTTCCCGCAGCCCGGGGGGCCCACCATTAATAGATGATGCCCCCCTGCCGCCGCCACCTCGAGCGCCCGGCGGGCGTGGGCCTGGCCCCGGACCTCCGCCAGGTCGGGACCGGGAGAGGCCGGGGCCGCGGCCTCCTCCCAGCTCCGCGGCTCCGCCGGCCGGCCTTCACCACGGAGAACTGCCGCCGCCTGGAGAATGTCGCCGACGCCGTACACGGCCGGCCCGCGCGCCAGCAGGGCTTCCCGCGTGCTCGCCTCGGGAAGAAGCAGATCGGACAGTCCTGACCGGTGCGCCAGGAGGGCGGCAGGAAGCGCGCCGCGGATCGGACGCACTGCTCCGTCGAGCCCGAGCTCCCCGCCTACGAGGAGGCGCGGCAGGCGGGTCGCTGGCACTTTACCGTCGGCCGCCAGGATGCCGAGCGCGATCGGCAGGTCCAGCGCCGCCCCCTCCTTGCGCAGATCGGCCGGCGCCAGGCTGATGGTGATCCGGCGCGGAGGCACGGCGAATCCGGAGTTGCGCAGCGCCGCGCGCACCCGCTCGGCGCTCTCGCGCACCGCCGCGTCCGGCAGGCCCACGGTGTGGATGCCCGGCAGACCCATCGCCAGGTCGCATTCCACGGTCAGGGGAATCGCTTCAATGCCCAGGAGGGTAAAGCTTCGAACGCGCGCCAGCATGCCATCCACCGGACCGGCGCCCACACCCCGGCGCCCGGCCCCGCCAGTCGGCTCTCCAGCAACGCGGCAGGAGGCTGCATCCTACGGGAGGCGGCCCGCTTCGGTCAATCGAGCGGGTCGGCCGGGGCGGCCCGGGGCGCGAGCGGTCGCGGGGGGAGGATTCCGGGAACTCACACCGCGCCTGCGACGTATGGTACGGCTGTGCGGCCCGCCCCCGCCGGGATGGCCGCCGGCTCAGCAGGATCGAGTAAAATAGCGCTGTTCCCAACACAACCGGCTGAACTCGCCGCCGTGGAGACCGAGCCATGAATGCCACTCCTGCCCCCGCCCGTCGCCGCCGGCGCCGCCCGCTGCTCTGGGTCGGCGTGCCTCTTCTGGTCGTCGTCGCGGTGGTTACCGTCTTCTTCATCCGCCGCGGTGACGCTCACAGCAAGCGCGGCATCGCCTCGGAAGACATCGACATCCGGCTCGGCAAGTCGGAGATCTCCGACATCCAGGTGGCGGTCAACGAGGTCGGTACCATCGAGCCGGTGATCAAGGTGGAGGTCAAGTCGACCCTTTCCGGCAAGCTGACCGAGCTGATGGTGCGCGAGGGGGACCGGGTCAAGAAGGGACAGGTCCTGGCGCGCGTCGAGCCGGACGTCAACCAGGCGCAGACGCTGTCGCAGGTGCGCTCCGGGCTGAGCATCGCCGACCTGAACGCGCGCGACGCGAAACGCAATTACGAGATCAACCAGAAGCTGCACGAGGAGGGGCTCCTCTCGGAGCAGCAGCTCCGGGACTTCAAGCTGAAGCTCGACACCACGAGCGAGGACCTCGACGCCGCGCAGACCAAGATGCGGATCGTGGTCGAGAGCGGGGTGCCGCTCGACAAGCCGATCTCGACGACGCAGCGGATCAACATCGTGTCGCCAATGGACGGCTACGTCATCCGCAAGGGGGTCGAGGTCGGCCAGACGGTCACATCCGGCCTGTCGTCTTTCAACGAGGGAACGGTCATCTACACCGTGGCCGACCTGGGGGCGATGCTGATCAAGGCCTCGATCAACGAGGTCGACATCGGGCGGGTCCGCCTCGGTGCGCCGGTGGAGATCACGGTCGACGCCTTCCCATACCGCAAGTTCCAGGGAAGCGTCAGCCACATCTCCCCCGCCGCCTACCTCAAGGACAAGATCAAGGTCTTCGACACCGAGGTCGCGCTGCAGGAGCAGGTCCCCGACTTCCGCGCCGGCATGACCGCCAATATCGAGATCCGGGGCGACCGCGTCGACAAGGCGATGTCGGTGCCGGTCGAGGCGATCTTCAAGAAGGAAGGCAAGGAAGTCGTCTATGTCTTGAAGACCGAGTTCGACGAGGCGAAACCGGGCGAGAAGAAACCGCGCAAGACCAAGTCGGAAAAGTACGACGTGTCCGAGGTCTGGCAGCGCTACTTCGAGGAGCGCCCGGTCAAGGTGGGGCTGGTGAGCCTGGAGCGGGCGCAGGTCCTGGACGGCCT
>JAYUCR010000142.1:0-2118 GCA_043740165.1 Acidobacteriota bacterium
ACGGTGCCTGGGCGCTGACCGTCGAGGGAGCCTGGGTGCAGCGCCGCGACGACTACGTGACCGACGGCCTGGCGACGCGCACCATCGACGGCAGCTATGTCCAGTCGGCCGTTCTCATCCCCGGCCACGTCGGCCCGGGGCGGCTGCAGCTCGCCGGGCGCTACGAGCGCATCGACAGCGACCGTGGCGGTCTGTCGTCCGACCTGCACGCCCGGACCTTCGGCCTCACCTGGTTCACCAAGGGTCACGACCGGAAGATCCAGTTCGACCACATCGACAGCGTGGAGCGGCCGACCGACCTGGACGACAACATCTACCGCCTGTCGTTCGTCGTCATCTTCTGACCGCCGCTGGTGACCCCGGGGCGCAGCGGCCCCCGGACGCTCCGCGCGATACCGCGCCAGGGGGCTCCGGCGCGCGACTACTGCGTGCGCGTGAACTCGAAGCGGCTCTTCTCCTCCTTGGCGCCCTTCTTGTCGGTCCACTCGTGCACCAGGTGGCTCGCGTCGGTGAAGGTCAGGACCAGGTGCGTCATCCGCGGCGCGTCGGGCGACTGGAGATTGGTGACGTCGACGAAGTTGAACTCCATCCTGCCGTCCTTCATCCCTTTGGCGCGCATGCGCGGCTGGTTCCCCATCGAGCAGTAGTGGGTCATCAGGATGCTCGCGCCGTCCGGGTGGTACAGGGTGACCATCTGCATGGCGTCCGCGCCATCGATCGTTTCCATCAGAGCCGTCCCGCTCGATACCAGCGCGTAGGTGACGTGGGTCGGCTTCCCCTCCATGGTCCCTTCCCAGCTGCCGACGAGGGACTTGAGCTTCTCCCACGATGGGTCGGACTTCTCCGTCGCGGCGAGCGGCGACAGCGCCAGGCCGGCGGCCAGGAGCAGAGGCAGTGCAAAGCGGTGGGTCTTCATGCGATTCTCCTTTCCGGTTCTCAGTTGAGGTTTGCGGTCACCAGCGGATCGATACCACCCAGGCAGCGCTCCCATCCTCCGATGTGATCCTCACGGGCGGCGGCGCTCGGGAGATCCTCGTGCGTCAGGACCACCTCGGTCTTGCCGTCGCGATCGAACAGCTCGATGGTCACGACGCTGTCAGCGTCTTCCCCGCGGATCGGGTCGTTCTCGAAGTTCCAGGTGAAGACGATGCGCTCCGGCGGGTTGAGCTCGCGGTAGGTGCCGTGGACGCGCCAGCGCTTGTCGTCCTTCTCCACCCTGAGGCAGTAGTGGCCGCCGGGGCGGGCATCGACCTCGGGGGGCACGGTCCAGCGCATGGGGCTGGGCGCGAACCAGATTGTCAGCGCTTCCGCTTCGGTGAGGGCGCGGAAGACTTTTTCGCGCGGCGCCGCGATGGTGCGCGTGACGCGGAGCGTGTTCTTCGCCATCGGTCATCCTCCTTGAGAGTCGAAGGCCTGGGCGTCAAGTGTAATCCCGCCCCGAGCCGGGGGGCTATCGGCCGGGCCGCCGGTGTGCGGCGCCGAGTCCGGGAGTTTGCCGGGCACGGGTCCGGGCTCGCTGGCGCGAGACCCTCCCCTCGCTTCGCCCGCTCGCCGCCCTCCGCGCGAACTGCGCGCGGAGGGGCCCCGGCTCGGGGTCTCAGACGGCCCGGCAAACCCCCGGACTCGGCGCCGCACGCTGCCGGGGCGGGCGAATTGACAGGCGGTTCGGGGCTGCACTAGTCTCCGGCGCATGCTGACCATGCCGCGTCGCCGAGTTGCCGGATTGTTCCCGCTTGCCGTGCTGCTCCTGCCGCTTGCCGGCCATTCGGCCTTTGCGGCCTCAGCCACGGCGCCGATCGTGTTGTCGGTCGACGCCACGGAGGCGCCGCGGCATTTGTTTCATGCGCGGATGACGATACCGGCGCAGCCGGGGCCGCTGACGCTGGTGTATCCGAAGTGGATGCCGGGGGAGCACGGGCCGACGGGACCCGTGGTCGACATCGTCGGGCTGCGGTTGACGGCGGGGGGGCAGCCGCTCGCGTGGCGGCGCGAGCCGACCGACATGTTCCTGTACAACGTCAAGGTGCCGGCGGGCGCCGCGGCGGTGGAGGCGGAGCTCGACTTCGTCACGCCGTCGGCCACCGAAGGGTTCAGCGGCGGGGCGTCGGCGTCGTCCAA
>JAYUCR010000143.1:0-2114 GCA_043740165.1 Acidobacteriota bacterium
GCGCGCCGCCTGGCGGTGACGCGGGGCCACGACGCCACGCACCTGGTGCATGCGGCGCTGCGCGACGTGGTCGGCGTGCACGTGAAACAGGCCGGCTCCCTGGTCGACGTCGACCGCCTGCGCTTCGACTTCAGCCACTATGCCCCGCTGTCGGAGGAGATCCTCCGCGAGGTGGAAGATGAGGTGAACGACGTCATCCGGCAGGACCTGCCGATCCGATCCGCGGTCATGTCGATCGAAGAGGCGCTGCGCAAGGGCGCCCTGGCGTTCTTCGGGGAGAAATACGGCGACGTGGTGCGGGTGATCGAGATCCCGGGCTTCAGCATGGAGCTGTGCGGCGGCACCCACGCGGAGAGCACCGGCTCGATCGGCATCGTGCGGCTGATCCAGGAGCGCGGCATCGCGGCGGGGACGCGTCGCGTCGAGGCCCTGACCGGTGAAGTGGCGCTGCACGACGCGCGCGACGATCGCCGGACGCTGCGCGACGTGCAGTCGGCCCTCAACGTCGACCGCCAGGCGGCGCCCGGTACGGTGGCGCGACTTCTGGAACAGAACAAGACGCTGGCCCGCGAGGTGGAGCGGCTGCGGGTGGAGATCGCGGCGGGCGGCGAGGCCGGTCCGGCGGGGGAGGACGTGCGCGAGGTGGCCGGCGTGCGCCTTCTGGTCCCGCGCGTGCAGACCGGTCTCGACAAGAGCGCCGTGCGCGCCCTGGTCGACAAGAACCGCGAGCGGCTTCCCTCGGGAGTGATCGTGCAGTGGGCGCTTCAGGAAGACAGGGCGAACGTCACCACCTCGGTCAGCCGCGATCTGATCCCGCCGCTCAACGCCGGCGAGATCGTCAAGGTCCTGGCCCATCTCGTCGACGGCCGTGGCGGGGGACGCGCCGACATGGCCGAAGCCGGCGGCCGCAAAGTGGATGATCTGGACCAGGTGGTCGTGAGGACCTGGGAGATTGTCGAAGGGCTGATCCGGGAGGCACGAGCAGGCCGATGAAACGCACTCTCGTGGCGGTCGTGTTGGGGCTCGTTTGCGGCGGAGCGCTGTTCGCCGGCGAGGCGATCTATTACAAGCGCAACGCCGACGGCACCCTGGTGCTCACCAACGTCCCCGACAGCCGGGAGCTGCGCGTCCTGCGGCCCGAGTCGCGCCCGTCGCGGCCCGGTTCCGGAGCCCGGTACCGTGACATGATCTGGCGCGCGGCCCGCGAGCAGGGCGTGCATCCCGAGCTGGTCTACGCCGTCGCGGCCGTCGAGTCGAGCTTCGACCCGCTGGCGCGCTCGGTGAAAGGAGCCCAGGGCTTGATGCAGCTGATGCCGGAGACCGCGGAGCGGTTCGGCGTGCATGATCCTTTCGACCCGGCCGACAACGTTCAGGGCGGCGTGCGCCTGCTCCGCCACCTCCTCGATCTCTTCGAAGGGGATGTCCGGCTGGCCCTGGCGGCCTACAACGCGGGAGAGAACATCGTCCAGTCGCTCGGGCGTGTCCCGCCCTATGAAGAGACCCGCACCTACGTGGCCAAGGTCATGAAGCGTTTCGGCCCCGCCCGGGGGCCGTACCTCCCGGCGGCGGACGGCGACGCCCAGGCCCCCGGCGGCCTGTCGGCCGCCAACCGCCAGCGCTGAGCCCTATCGCCGTGTCGCGCTCCGGGCGCGCCTTCCCCGAAGAGTTACCGAAGGCCGAGATCCATCTGCACCTCGAAGGGGCCGTCGAGCTCGAGACGGTGCTGGAGCTGCGGCGCCGGCATTCGAGGACGGCCGATGACGGGGCGCGGCGCCGCCTCGCCGAGCTCTACCAGCATGCGGACTTCCCGCAGTTTCTGTTGCATTTTCGCGACCTGTGCGGCGAGCTTTCGACCCCGGAGGATTTCGCCCTCATCACCACCCGCCTGGCACAGCGCCTGGAGAACGAGCGCGTCCGGCACGCCGAGGTGATGGTGTCGCCGCAGATCCACGCCCGCCGCGGACTGCCGGCCGACGAGATCCTCGACGCGATCGCCGAGGCGGCGCAGGCCGCGGCGCGCGGCGGCCCCCGGATCCGCTTCCTGCTCGACGGCGTGCGCCAGTGGGGACCGGGCGGGATCGAGGACCTCGTCGAGCTGGCGGAGAGGTCGCGGC
>JAYUCR010000144.1:0-12686 GCA_043740165.1 Acidobacteriota bacterium
CTGCTGCGCCAGGCGTACCTGGCGCTCGTTCTCGTTCAGGTCGGCCAGAGCGCGCTCGACCGTGGCGCGCGATCGCTGCACCTGGGCCTCGTAGTCGGCGCTCTCGAGGCGCGCCAGGATCTCCCCCTCGCGCACCCGGCTCCCTTCCTCGACGCGCAGATCGGCCAGGCGGCCCTGGATCTTCGCCGACACCACCGCCTTGCGGCGCGGCACGACGTATCCCGAGGCGGTCAGGATCGGAAGGCCGGAAGAACCCGAGCCGGGCCGCGACACCGTCGGGTGCGTGGTGGCGATCTCGATCCCAGCGTAGGCGCCCCGGGCGCGCAACACGATCGCCCCGAGCAGGGCGGCGCCCAGCAACAGGCCGGCGTAGACAATCCACCGCCTGCTCCGCCGCGTCGTCCCTTCCCGATCGATGCGCAGCGTCGCCAGTTCGCCCTTGAGGTCGCTCACGGGAGAAGGTTCAGGACCTCCGCCGGGTGGGTCCGGGCGTCGACCTTCGGGAACGCGTGCTCGATCGTCCCGTCCGGCCCGATGACGTAAGCGATCCGCCGGGCGCTCTTGTCGCCGGGGGCGTCGCAGGCGCCGTACGCCATGCCGAGGGCGCGCGTGGTGTCGCAGAGCAGGGGATAGGTGAAGTGGAACTTCTCGGCGAAGGCGGCATTCTCGCTGACGGAATCGAACGAGACGCCGAGGATCGCCGCCTTCTTCTTGTCGAACTCGGCCGAGAGGTCGCGGTAGCTGCAGCCCTCGGCGGTGCAGCCGGGGGTGTCCGCCTTGGGATAGAACCAGAGCACGAGGCGGCGGCCGAGGAAATCGGACAGCCGCACATCCTTCCCGCGATGATCGTTCACTGCGAACGCCGGGGCCTTCGATCCGACGGCCAGCATGGTTGTCCCTCCGAGTCGGTGTGGAATGGGCGCTTACAGTACCACCTCTGTCAGGAGAGGCTCAAGGGCCGCCGGGGCCGGCATCAGCCCCCGGCGTTCCGGCGCGCGTCGAGCACGGCCCGATAAGCCGCCAGCGTCTCGTCGGCCAGCCGGTCGGGCGTGAACCGGGCGGCGACGTCGAGGCTGCCGCGGCGTCCCATCTCCCGGGCACGGGCCGGATCGCCGAGGAGCGCCAGGATCGCCGCCGCCAGGCGGGCGGGGTCGCGGGGCGGGACGATGAGGCCGGTCTCGCCGTCGCGCACGATCTCGGCGGCCCCGCCGATGGCGGTGGCGACGACCGGCACGCCGCAGGCGAGGGCCTCCTTCAGGACGGCCGAGGAGGCGTCGCAGTCGACCGCGGAGAGGACGGAGAGATCGAGGGCGGCGGTGATCTCCGGGACGTCGTCGCGAAACCCGAGGAACCGCACCGCGTCGGCCACGCCGAGCCGGGCGGCCAGGTCGCGAAGCAGCGGCTCGGCGGTGCCGGTGCCGACCAGCAGGAAGAGCGCCCCGGGGTGCCGCCGGCGCACCTCGACCGCGGCGCGGATCAGATCGTCCTGCCCCTTGTCGGCCACGAGCCTCCCTATGGCGCCGACGAGGGGGGCCTCCGGCGCCACGCCGAGCGCCCGGCGCGCGCCGGCTCCGTCGAGGCCGGGATGGAAACGGTCGGGGCGGTAGGCGGAAGGGACCACCGAGACCCGATCGCGGCGCAGGGCGCCGCACGCGAACAGCGGCTCATAACGTTCGCGGAGGCTGTCGCTGACCAGGATGAGGTGATCCACCTGACGGTAGAGCCAGCGGTTGGCGGCGTGCCCACCGATTCGCTTGGAGTTGTGGCGCGTGAACACGAGAGGCGCGCGCACGGAAGCGAGACGCCGCGCCAGCACCGCGGTCCAGAGATCCTGCGAGCCGTGGCTGTCGATCAGGTCGTAGCGGGCGGCGCGCAGGTGCGCGCTCAGGGCGCGCACGTCATGGAGCGCCGACCACAGGAATTTTGGTTTGCGGAAGGCGGCGCTCTCGAAGGTCGCGATGCCGGCGGCGCGCGCCCGCTCCGCCAGCAGGGACCCGGCGGGAGCCGCGATCGTGGTGTCGACGCCGCGATCCCGAAGGCCGCGGCAGAGCATCAGGATGCGCGCCGGCTGGCCGCCCCATCCGCGGTGGAAATTGGTCTGGAGGACCTTCACGTGCCGTCGTGTCGCGCCACCCCGGGAATCGGGGTGGAAGCGGTGGCGCCGTGGCGCCCCCGGGCCTTCGTCCAGACGACCAGATCGTCGAGCACCGAGAAGCGGACGCGGGTGACGATCCCTTCGAGGCCGGCGATGAATCCTGCCATGACACGCCAGAGCACGAGGCCTCCCTTGTTCCGGATGGGGTCCTAGTCTAGAGGACTCGGCGGATCGTCACAACGGGCTGGGGGGCGCCGCGTCCCGCCCGGGCCCGCCGGCGCGCGGCGCCACGGGGCGACTCACGGCCGTCGCGGATTGTCGGCCAGGTGCGGTGGCGCCGGCTGGGTCTCTGCGGGGTCGGAACGCTCGCGGGAGGTCTCCCCGGGCGCCCGATCGATTGGCTCCGGAGAACCGGACCGCCGGCGGAGCGCCAGGAGCTGTTGCGTGAGGGCGGCGGCGCGGCGGCCCGAACGCTGGATCTGCTCGACGTAACCCTCGAGGCGAGTTAGATCGCCGGCGGCGGCGACGAGCAGATCGGAATACCCGAGGATCGCCGTCAGGAGGTTGTCGTAGTCGTGCGCGATGCCGCCCGCCATCCTGCCGACCGCCTCCAGCTTCTGCGCGTGCCGCAGCTTGGCCTCGAGCTGCCGGCGCGCGGTGACGTCGATCAGGAAGCCGCGCAGCGAGCGCGGCCGGTCTTCCTCCGACACCACCGAGACGATATCGTGGACCCAGAGCGTGCGCCCGTCGGCGGCGCGCATGCGGTACTCCAGCTCGTGATCCTCGCCGCGGGCGGTCGAGCCGGAGCAGGTGGCCACGACCTCCTCCCGATCGTCGGGGTGGATGCGGCTCTCCCAGAACCCCTCGCCGCGGCACGCCTCCTCCGTGACCCCCAGAAGCGCTGCCATCTGCGGCCCGACGTAGGTGAAGCGACGCTGCACGCAGTCGTATTCCCAGGGGATGGCGCGCGTCGACTCGACCAGGCGCCGGAACCGCGCCTCGCTTTCCCGCAGGGCCGATTCGGCATGATGCCGCTGGCCGACGTCCTGGAGCTGGGCGATGAAGTAGGTCGCACGGCCCCGCCGATCGCGCACGACGCTGAGAATCAGCAGACCCCAGAGCGTCGTGTCTCCGGGGCCGCGGAAGCGGACCTCGGCCTGGTGGCGTCCGAGGCTACCGGCGGCCATCCGTTCGCAGACTCCGACCAGCGCCTCCCCTTCGTCATCCTCCGCGACGCCCGCCATATCGGTGCGCAGGAGATCGCCCTCCACCCGCCCCAGCAGATCGCAGAAGGTGCGGTTGAGCCGCAGGAACCGGCCGGCGGGGGAGACCAGCGCCATGCCGATGGGCGCCTCCTCGAACGCCACCCGGAACCGCTCCTCGCCTTCCCAGAGCACCTGCTCGGCCCGCTTGCGCGCGGTGATGTCGACCGCCTGGCTGATGAAGTAGAGGAGACGGTCCTCGGGGTCGTTGACCGAGGAGACGTGCAGCTGCACCCAGGCCACCCTTCCGTCCTTGCCCACGTAGCGCTTCTCGGTGACATAGGTGTCGATATTCCCGGCGAGGAATCCTGCGAGGGCATCCGTGTCGCGTTCCAGGTCCTCCGGGTGGGTCAGATCCGCGAAGCTGTGCGCCCGCATCTCCTCATCGGTGTAGCCGGTGATCTGGCAGAAGGCCCGGTTGACGCGCAGGAACCGCCCGTCGGTGCCGACCAGCGCCATCCCTATGGGGGCTTCCGCGAACGCGATGCGGAAGCGTTCCAGGGGCTCGCGCAGCGCCGCCTCGCGGGCCTCACGCGCCGCGGTGACGTCCTGCGCCTGGTTGAGCACGTACAGCGCCTTGCCCTGGTCGTCGATGACCGCCGAGACGCTGCGGTGCACCCAGATGGTGCGCCCGTCCAGGCGGAGATAACGCTCCTCCAGCTGGTGCGTGCGCAGGGCGCCTCCCTTGATCAGCTCCATGAGGTGGCGGGACGGCTCGGCGTCGTCGGGATGGAGGATCGCCTCCAGGCCGGCCCGCAGGAGGGTCTCCGCGCTCCGGCCGGTGATGGCGCACAACGCCTCGTTGACCTGGAGGATCCGTCCGTCAAGACCCTGCACCCACATGCCGAGCGGCGCGTCGTCGAACAGGCCGCGGAACCGCTGCTCGCTCTCGCGCAGCGCCTCCTCGGCCCGCTTGCGTGCGGTGATGTCGACGATCTGCGCGATGCCCCAGCGCACGCCGCCGCGCGCGTCCCGCAGCACGGTGCCGCGCAGGAGCGCATGCACCACCTGGCCGTCGCGACGGTGGAAGCGCTTTTCGATCTCGTACGCGTCGCCCGGGCCGTCCAGGACGCGGGCCAGCGCCGCCGCTTCGCGCGCCCGATCGTCGGGATGGGAGAGAGCGCGGAAATCGCGCCCCAGCATTTCCTGGCGCTCGTATCCGAGGAGAATGCAGAGCGCCCGGTTGACCTCGAGGATCTGTCCTTGCGCGTCGCCGACGGCCATGCCGATCGGCGCATCCTCGAAGAACAGACGGAAGCGGGCGGCGAACTGCTCGGGGGCGGCGATCCAGGTGCGCGCCTCGGCGATGCGCGCCGCGATGCTGTCGGGAATGCCGGGAGGGATCGTGGTCTGGTTCATCGGCGTCGCCCCGCCTGCACGCACCCGGAAAAGGCGCCTGCGGCGGGGCGCTTTCTGGATTCGCGTGCGGAAGGCTAACGCCGAACGGGGCGCACCGTCAAGCGAACCGGCATCCCGGATCGGACAGGCTCCTAGTGAGAGGCAGGGGTCCGAGGAGCGGCCTGGATCAGGATCGTGGTGATGTTGTCGTCCCCGCCGTGCTCGTTGGCCAGATCGATCAGCGCCTGGCAGCCACGCTGCAGATCGGCGTCGGTGCCGCGCAGGGTCTCGAGAATGTTCTGATCGTCCACCATGGCGGTGAGACCGTCGGAGCAGAGCAGGAGGAGATCGCCGGCGAGGAGATCCTGCTGGATGATGTCGGCTTCCACCTCGTCCTGGCTGCCCACGGCGCGCGTCAGGATGTTGCGTGCCGGGTGCCGGCGCGCTTCGGCGAGGGTCAGGGTTCCGGCTCGCACCTGCTCGTTGACGAAGGTGTGGTCGTCGGTCAACTGCCTGAGATCTCCGGCGCGCAGGAGGTAGGCGCGGCTGTCACCCACCGAGCCGATATAGGCGCGCCGGCCCTGGATGTAAGCGATGACCACCGTGGTCCCCATGCCGCGCATCGTCTGATTGCGCCGCACGGATCGGAGTATCTCCTGGTTGGCGAGGCGGATGGCGTTCAGCACCTTCTGCGCCGGAGCCGGGAGGGCCGGGGCTTCCGGGACCGTGATCCGCGGGCCGGCCGGTACCGTCGGATCGGTGCTCGGACGGGCGCCGGAGATGTGGCGCTCGATCGATTCCACCGCCAGGCGGGAAGCCACCTCGCCGGCCGCGTGCCCGCCCATGCCGTCGGCCACCACGAAGAGATTGAGCTCCGGTGCCGTGGCGAAGGAGTCCTCGTTCGATTTCCGCTTGCGACCGACATCCGACAGCCCGGCGGCGCGGATCTCGATCAGGGGAGCGGCGTCCTCACGCACGCGTCGCCTCCGTCTGGGCGCGCACCCTCTCACGGCGGGGTGAGGACAGCTCCTCGAGGCGCGACAGGGCGGGCTGATTGTCCGGCTCGCGCGCCAGGATGAGCTTGAGCTCGTCGATCGCCTCCGGATCGCGGCCGCATTCCGCCAGGGCGAAGGCGAGATTGAGGCGCGCCACCAGGTACTCCTGGTTCACCTCCAGGGCCTTGCGGAACGCGGCGATGGCATCCTCCCAAAGTTCCTGCTCGGCACAGGCGACGCCGAGGTAATTATGCACGTCTGCGAAATCGCCGCGGGATCGAATCGCCAGGCGCAGGTCGTCCGCGGCGGGCCCCATCTTACCCTCACGGAGGCTGCGCAGGCCGCGTCGAAAGTGAAAGTCGAAACTTTCCGGCCGTCTCAGGAAGGCCGAGCGCATCGACTCCTCCGCCTGCTCCAGCTCCCCGCGCTCGAGCTGTTCGCGGCCCTGAAGGTAGGGGACGTCGAACGCCCGGAGGCTGAGCTCGCGTGCGGCGGCGAACTCGCGCGCCGCCTCGTCTGGCTGCCGGCCGGCGACGAGCAGCATGGCGCGCTGCACGCGGGCCTCGATGTAGTCCGGGTTCAGCTCGATGGCGCGGCCGAAGGAAGCGGTGGCGTCATTGGTCAGCCCGAGGTGGGCGCACAGGATCCCCAGCCTGAAGTGGAGATCGGGATAGTCCGGGGTGATCGCCAGCGCCTGCCGGTAGGCCTCCACCGCCTTGTCCATTTCGTTCGCATCCTCGCACTTTTCGGCCAGCGCAATGTGGGCCTGAGTCAGATAATACAGCGCCATGCGCCGATCCGACTCGGTAGAATCGGGGGCCTGGAGCGCTCGGGTCAGGTATTCGAGCGCCTGCTGCGATTCTCCGCGGTCGTAGTGGTAGACGCCCGACTTGAGCTGGTAATTCCCGAGCAGGTTGCGGATCGACTTGAGAAAGCGCATCAGTGGGCCTTCTTCTGGCCGCGCTTGGCCGGCTGCGTGCGCGCCTGGAAGAGGTTGCGCGCATTGCGACGGACCAGCTCGGGGATGTTCTTGTCGCCGGCGCAGATCTTGAGGTCGCGCGTGCCGAGGCGGGTGAGGAACTGGAGGGAAAGGCCCGGCGGCGTCTTCGGGTTGCGCACCAGCGCGTGCGCGACGCCATAGTTCTTGGTCCACTCGCGGCTTCTGGCGATGGTGCGCAGGATGTCCTCGGTCACGTTGCGCATGGCGGCGAACATGCTGATCTCCGTGTTGGTCAGGCGTGGATTCTTGAGAACCGACAGCGAGACCATGCGCGCCGTGTCCCGGATCAGGATGGCGCGCTCTTCGCCGCTCCCCTTCATCGCCAGGAGCTGCCGCTCCGCGACGTTCATCCGCATGATGCGCTGGTAGGCGTCGGTTTTCTGGAGCATCTCCTCCATCAGAGCTTCCTGTTCCGGGTCGAGGACGGGGGTCTCCGGTCCCTCGTTCTCGAGCGTGGCCAGGTCCGGCTCCGCGGATCCGGACGGCGGCGCCTCGGGCGAAGCGGGCGTTGTGGCCGCCGGTTCCGTGCGGCTGAACCGGATCGGATCGCGGCCGATGAAGTCGCGCTCCAGCTCCTGGAGGCGGCGCCGGATGTGCGAGGTGGCATTCGGATTGGCGCGCAGCCTGGGAAGGAGTTCCGGATTGGCGATCAGGCGCACCTCGTTGGTGACGATGAGCGCCAGGGTCTCCGCCGGCGCCGTCGCGGCGAGGGCCAGGAGGGTTGCCTCGGGGATGGCGGGGTGGGAGATGACGACCGCCAGCGCCTCGCCGGTCAGGCGATCGCAGCGACCGAAATAATCCAGCAGCAGCGGATCGCAGCCCGGATCGCGCAGCATCGGCACCAGGCTGTCCATCGGCAGGCGCGCGAGACTGTCGGCGGCCGCCGCGCCCACGGCCGGTGCCGCGTCCTCGAGCAGGCGGATCTGCAGATAGAGCAGGTCCTGAGGCGGGAGGGGCAGCGCCCCGCGCGCGGCCCCGAGCCGGATCGCCTCGGCGGCGGACGGCGCCAGGACGCGCTCCACCAGCGGATGGTGCGTGCGCGCGACCGGGATCATGGCTTCAGCGGCCGGCATGTTCCGACGGGGCCTCCACCGGACAGATGGAACGGAAGTCATCGATGCGGATCGAGAAGCCCTCGACGCGGCCTCCCGGCTCGCCGAGGGGGGCGCAGCGCGCGCCATTGACCGAGAGTCGCACGGCGCCCGCATCGGTGGCGCTGATGCGGATCAGGCTCAGGCAGTGCATCGTCACGATGTCTCCGGCGGCCAGCGTGCGGTTCAGGCGATCCTCGCCATCACAGAAGGCCTGCACCAGCACCGGAGCGGTCGCCTCGATGCGCAGGTCCATGCCGTTCGCGGGGACCGCGGCCGGCGGCGGAGCGGCGTGCGTCGACGAGGACTGCGGAGCCCGCAGCCCATCATGGATCGGAGCGGGGGTGGGCGAGGCGGGCAGCCCGGCCGGGTTCCCGGTCACCGGCGCCGCGGCCTGGTAGGGCTCCGGAGCTCCCTGGCTCGTGCCCTCCAGGATCGGTGGCACATCGCCGGCTCCCGGATAGGCCGAGGCTTCGGCCTGCGGGTCGGACCGGGAGGCGAGCTCCGTCGCGGGGGCTTGGCCATCCAGGGGTTTCACAGGACGCCCGTGCGGTCCGCGCGTCATGATGAGGAGAGTGAAGACAACTCCGGTCGCGATCATCAGCGATCCGATGATCACCGGGGCCCGGGAGCCGCGATCCGTCGCGGAGATCATGGTGGCCGGTTCCATCGTCGGCGCCGGAACGGCCACGGGCTCCTGACGCCGCGAGGCGGCCGGTTCCGCGAAGGTGATGCCGAGGGGGGGGGCCGGCATCGGCGCCGGTTCCCCGGCCCGCCGACGGGGCGCCTCGACCGGCCGGTGCATGCCGATGCCGCCTTGTCCGGAAGAGGCGATGAGTCCGGAGGCCCCATTGGCCCCGGCCAGCGCCTCGCTCGCACGGATTTCCTGCAGGTAGCTGTCGACGAGAGCTTCTCCATCGACTCCGATGAACGTGGCGTAGGCGCGAATGAAGCCCTTGTTGAAGACGCCGCCCGGCAACACGTCGAACCGGTTCTGCTCCAGCGCCTCGAGGTAGCGCAGATTGATCTTGGTGGAGTCGGCGATCTCGCGCAGCGAGATCTCCCGCAGCTCGCGCTCCCGCTTAAGCGATTCGCCGAATTTCCCCATCACCATCCCGGCGCGACGGCTCCCTCGCCGAAGATCCCTGAAAGATTGCGCGCGAGGACAAATAATAAGGAGGGGTCCGTGGTTTGTCAAACCAGACCAAGTCTTTGTATGCCAAACACTTAGAGTCAAAATACCGCCATCACAGGGGGAGAGCCAGAAGGCGCCGCTCCGCGGCGATACGGACCAGGGGTGGGGTATTGGGTTCTCCCAGGACCGCCTCGAGCCCGGAGCGATCCAGAACGTTGACGACCCGCAGCCCTACGGACGTGGGTGTCCGCGGGTTGGACGCCAGCGCCTGCTGCACCTCCGGCAGTGAGGCGAACCGGGGGCTCTCGGCGACCGCGCGGAGGACCGTCGGAGGCGTGTCGCCGCGCCCGGCGATCGACAGAACGTCGTCTCCCTGCATGCGTGGGTTGTCCAGCAACGCGCGGAGGACGAGCGCGTTGCCGTCGCGGCGCATCCCCTTGATCACGACAGGGGTGCCGATCCGCGCCAGCGTGATCCTTTCGCCGACCTCCAGCTCCGGAAGACGGAGCAGAAGGATCTTTTCCGCCGCCTGGCGCAGCGCGACCGCCAGCCGCGGGGCCACGGCGACGCGCGCCAGGTCGCCCCATCGCAGAAACGAAATCAGCGCCAGGGCGGTGCTGGTCGGCGTGCGCGGGTGGAGCACGAGAGCGACGCGCAGGCGATTTTGACGCATCCAGACGGGGCTTCGCCCCACGCGTTGCAGGAGATCCGGGGTGATGGCCGGATTGCGCACGATTGTCAGCAGATGGTGTGGCTGCAGGGCGGCGTTCGCCAGCGCGCCGTCGAGATAGGCGGCCCCGGCCCGTCGCAGTGAGGCGTTCAACGCCTCGGCTGGCGCCTCGCGGCCGGCGGCGTAGTCGTCCATCATCCGGCGTACTCTAGGATTCCGCCGGGGGATTCGCAAGCGCCGATCGGGGCGGGTGGACATCGCCCTTCCGGTGGCGCTATCCTCGCGCCGATGCGGGGCGATGACGCTCCGCACGGGAGTCGACGATGACGGGTTACGTCAGACTGACCGAACCGATGGTCAAGGACGGTGGAACATTGCGCCGGGCGTCGTGGGATGAGGCGCTCGATCGGGCGGCGCAAGGATTCCAGCGTGTCCGCGACCAGCATGGAGCGCAGGCCATCGGCCTGTTCTCCTGCTCCAAGGCGACCAACGAGGTCAACTACCTCGCGCAGAAGTTCGCCCGGGCGGTGCTCGGCAGCAACAACATCGACAGCTGCAACCGCACGTGACACGCCCCTAGCGTCGTCGGTCTGACGACGGTCTTCGGGGCGGGCGGTGGCACCTCGTCGTACCAGGAGGCCGAAGAGGCCGATCTCATCATCCTCTGGGGCAGCAACGCCCGGGAGGCGCACCCGATCTATTTCCACCATGTCCTGCGCGGGGTGCGTCACGGGGCCCGGCTGATGGTGATCGATCCGCGGCGCACGGCGTCGGCGGAATGGGCCGACCTCTGGCTCGGGCTCGAGGTCGGCTCAGACATCGCGCTCGCCAATGCGGTGGGGCGCGAGATCATCGCCCGCGGGTTGCACCACCGCGCCTTCATCGAGCGCGCGACGACCGGGTTCGAGGCGTATCGCGCCGGGGTCGAGCCGTACACGCTCGAGCGGGCGGAGCGGCTCACCGGGGTTCCGGCGGCCGCCATCCGCGAGCTGGCGCTCGCGTACGCCGGCGCCGATCGGGCGCAGCTGTGCTGGACGCTCGGCATCACCGAGCACCACAACGCGGTGGACAACGTCCTGGCCTTGATCAACCTCGCGCTTCTCACCGGCCATGTCGGCCGTTACGGCTCGGGCGTCAATCCGCTGCGCGGGCAGAACAACGTGCAGGGGGGCGGTGACATGGGGGCACTTCCCAACAAGCTGCCCGGCGGACAGGACGTGGAAGACGACGCGCACCGCGCCAAGTTCGAGCGCGCCTGGAGGGCGTCGATCCCGTCCCGCCGCGGCTGGCACCTGTCGGAGATGTTCGAGGCGATGGGGCATGGCGCCCTGCGCGCCATCTACGTCATCGGCGAAAACCCGGCGCAGTCGGAAGCCGACCAGACACGCGCCATGAAACTCTTAAGTGCACTCGATCTCATCGTCGCCCAGGACATGTTCCTGACGCCGACGGCGCAGATCGCCGACGTCGTACTGCCGGCCGCGGCCTCCTGGTGCGAATCGGAGGGAACGGTCACCAGCAGCGAACGCCGCGTGCAGCGCGTGCGCAAGGCGCTGGATCCCCCGGGGCAGGCGCGCACCGACATGGCGATCCTGTGCGATCTGAGCCGCCGTCTCGGGGTCGACTGGGGCACGCCGACGGCGCAGCAGGTGTGGGACGAGCTGCGCGGGCTGTCGCCCTGGCATGGCGGCATGAGCTACGAGCGGCTCGAGGAGCTGGGAGGGCTGGCCTGGCCTTGCCCGGACACTTCGCATCCCGGCAGCCCGTTCCTCCACGGGCGGCTCTGGGAGGATCCGGTGCGCGGGCCGAAAGCGCCGTTCCATGCCGTCGAGGACGATCCGCCGGTCGATCGCCTGACGGAGGAATTCCCGTTCCGGCTGACCACCGGGCGGCGTCTCGACTCCTATAACACCGGCGTGCAGACCGCCGGGTACTCGTCGCCCCTGCGCCGCCGCGAGTCGCTCGACATCGCTCCCGAGGACGGCGCGCGCCTCGGCGTCGCCGATGGTGAGTTGGTGCGCGTCGTGTCGCGCCGCGGGGAGATCACGGTCGAGGCGCGGCTCGATAGGACGCTGCGCCCCGGTCTCTGCTTCATGACGCTGCACTTCCAGGACGCCGTGCCGACCAACATCCTGACCATCGACGCCCTCGATCCGAAATCGGGTACGGCGGAATTCAAGGCGGCCGCGGTGCGGATCGAAAAGCTCCCGGCGGCGGACCGGATCCCCGTCGGGGCCGGGTCGCCGGGGCCGGGGCGCTGAGTGGATCTCCATCTCATCCCGGGAGCCTCGCCCAGCCCCGAGGAGCGCCTCGCGGTCGATGCGCTGCTCGGACCACCGCAATCCGGGTGGGACGGGGGCGTCTGGACCGCCGCCACGGACGGCCACGTCGCGCGCGGCGGCCACGCCGAGGCGCGCGACCGGCGCCACCTTCTGCTTCCGGCCCTCTGGGCCGTGCAGGGGAGGGTCGGCTGGATCAGCCCGGGGGCGATCAACTACCTCGGTCAGCGCCTGACCGTTCCCCCCGCGGACGCCTACGGTGTCGCCACCTTTTACTCCCTGCTGTCGGTGGAGCCGCAGGCGCCCCGTGTCGTGCACCTGTGCGACGACATCGCCTGCAGGATTCGCGGGTCGGAGGCTCTCGCGGACCTGTTGACGCAGGGGATCGGCCCCCCCGGCAAATCGACCGTGGATGGCGGCATGACCTGGCACCGCAGCCCCTGCCTCGGGGTCTGTGAGCGGGTGCCGGCGATCCTTCTCCAGACCTCCGGCGCCGAAGCGGCCGATCGCGTCCTGGCCCCCATCGACGATGCAGGGCTGCGAGCGATGGTCGCGTCGCGGGGTGTCGTCCGGAGCTCACCGGCGCGGGCGGGTGCGACGGCGAAGGGCGGGGTGGCGGCAGCGCCACCGCGATCGGGCTCCCCGGCGGCCCCGCAGACGCTCGATGCGGGCACCGCCGCGTCGCTCTCGCTCCTGCGACGCGTGGGGCGCGTCGATCCGACCAGCCTGGACGACTACAACACGCACGGCGGGTATGCCGCCCTGCGGAGGGCGTTCGCCATGGGGCCCGAGGGGGTGATCGGGGCGGTCCTTGAAGCGAA
>JAYUCR010000145.1:0-12668 GCA_043740165.1 Acidobacteriota bacterium
GTCGCGATGATGACGTCGACGCCGCTGCGGAAGGCGTGCTCCTGAGGCCCCATCCCGACGCCGCCGATGACGCGCGCGCCGGTCAGCGGTGTGTGCGTCGCCAGCGCCTCGAGGTGCTCGTGGATCTGGGCCGCCAGCTCGCGCGTCGGCGTCAGGATCAGGGCGCGCGTCGTCCGGCGCGGCTTGTCCATCAGCCGGTGCAGGATCGGCAGCAGGAAGGCAGCGGTCTTGCCGCTTCCCGTCATGGCGCTCGCCATGATGTCCCTTCCGGCCGACGCGAGGGGGATCGCCTGCTCCTGGATCGGCGTCGGTCGTTGGAATCCCATCTCCTTCACGCCTCGCAGGAGATCGGGGTGCAGCGGAAACCGCGAAAACGGCATGTAGGGCTCCTTTCAGGCTTGGGACGGTACACCAGTTGACCGGGGAATAGCGAGAGGCGGGATCTCGCCGCCGCGCTTTACATCGGGCCTGGTCCCGACCCGGTTTCACACGGTGCGGCATTGCGGGTGCTGCTCCTCGTAACCCCCGAATCGGCGCTTCAGATTCCACACCTCTTCCCCCCGGAGCACCCCGCCGAAAAAGCTGGACCTGGCAATCCTTGAGTTCGGCTAAGATCGCGAAACCATGAACCCGAAGACAATGGCCCTGGCGGCTTTGGGCTGTGCCTTGTGTACGGGAATCCTGTTCGCTGCGGATACCTCGGACACATCAGCCGGCGCGGCGCCGAAGCCGGCCGCGCCGGCTCCCGCAAAGACCCCGGCGGCGCCGGGGCCCACCGAGCACATCCAGGTGGTTGCAACCAGGATTCCGGAGAGCACCGAAAAGCTCCCGGCTTCTCTGACGGTGATCACCCGCGAGGACCTCATCCGGCGCGGGGCGCGCGACCTGACGAGTGCCCTGGCGCTCGTCGCCGGGGTGTCGATCGCTCCCGGGGGGGACGGCGGGCCCGCCTCCAGCGTGCCGGAATTCTGGGGTCTCAGGGAGTTCGACGCCTTCCTGCTGACGGTCGACGGCGTTCCCTGGGGCGGTGCGTTCGCGCCGGCGCTGCCGACGCTCGACCTGCGCAACGTCGAGCGGATCGAGGTCCTGCGCGGGGCAGCACCAGTGATGTACGGAGCCACCTCGTTCGTGGGGGTCATCAACGTCATCCGGCGCTCGCCGGGCGAGGGCGAGACCGACGTGCGGGTGTCGGGCGGGAGCTACGGCAGCGGGACGGCCAACATCGAGACCGGCCTGCCGGAAATGGGCGGGCTGAAGTCGTCCCTGAGCGCCGAGGCCGGGATGACCGGCTTCAAGGACGATCGCAGCAACGTCGATCGTGGTCTCGTGCACTGGCAGGGACTCCTGCCGGCGGGAACGGGTTTGTGGCGTTTCCATGCCGGGGCGATCCACCAGGAGCAGGACCCGGCCAGCCCGCGGCCGCGCGAGGGGGCGTCGCTATCACCGCTCGTCCCGATCGATTCCAACAACAATCCCGGCGGGTCGCACCTCGACGAAAGCCGGTACACCGTCGACGGCAGCTACGAGCACCCGATCGGCTCGGGGGACTGGACGACGACCGTGTCGGCCATCGTGTCGCGGCAGAACGTGCTGCGCGGGTTCCTGACCGACCTGGCGGCGCCGGTCGACAACGCCAACGGCTTCCGCCAGACGATCGACACCACCGACATCTATTTCGACAGCCACGTCGCGCTGACCCCGGAGCAGAACCTGCGCCTGGTCTACGGCTTCGACTATCTCTACGGCGCCGGCCACGCCGACGGCGGAGACTTCGACTACACCGTCGGGCTCGACGGCAGCGGCTTCCCGGACGGGAACGACCTGCCGAGCCAGGCCGCCGTCGGCATCTCCAACCACCGCAACTTCGGCGGGCTCTACGGCCAGGCGTTCTGGACCCCGGCGACCCGTTGGCATTTCGAGCTTGGCCTGCGGGCGAACCACACGGCGGAGTCGCGCCGGATCGACGCGAACGAGTTCGGCTCCCCGCTGGTGACCTCACAAGACGAGGTCAGCACCTGGCGCGGCGGCGGGACGGCGGGGGTCACTTGGACCGCCTGGGAGCAGGACAACGATTCCGTCCGGCTGTTCGCCGACTACCGCAACACCTACAAGCCGGCGGTGAACGACTTCGGGCTCGACGGAGAAACCGGGATCCTGGCACCCGAGACCGGCCAGAGCTACGAGATTGGCGTCAAGAACCGCCTCGCCGGCGGCCGCCTCGAGATCGAGTTCACCGGTTTTCAGATGGACCTGAAGAACATCGTCGTGTCGCAGAGCGTCGGCGGCCTCCCGGCGCTCGAGAACGCCGGCGCCGAAAGGCTGCGCGGGCTGGAGCTCGGCACCTCGGTCTCGTTCCGCCACGACCTTTTCTGGCGGCTGAACTACAGCCTGCACGACGCCCGCTTCGAGGACTATCTCACCGAGTTCGGAGGCGTCCCGACGCAGCTCGCCGGCAACCAGCTCGAGATGTCGGCGCGCGACATGGCCTCGACCGGGATCAACTACGGCCGCGCCACCGGCTGGCAGGGATGGGCGCAGGCGAACTACGTCGGCGATCGCTTCCTCAACAAGCGCAACACGGCGGTGGCGCAGTCGTACGTCACCTGGGATGCCGGCGCGGCCTACCGCTTCGCGCAGGCGTGGGAGGTCCGGGTCGACGGCTACAACCTCAACAACCAGCGCCCGCCGGTCGCCGAGAGCGAGCTGGGCGACGCGCAGTACTATCTGCTCCTCCCGCGCTCGATCGTTCTCGGCCTGCGCTGGACAGCGGGACACTAGCAGCGCGACAGATTGGGGGCAAGCTTGAAGAGCGTCACGGTCAGCAGTGTCGATGTCGGGCGGGGCCAGCCGCTGGTCTTCGTGCACGGATTTCCATTCAGCCGCGGCGTCTGGCAGAAGCAGATCGACGCGTTTCAATCCTCCCATCGCGTCATCGCGCCCGATCTCCGCGGTTTTGGCGAGAGTCCATCCCAGCCCGGCCCGACCTCGATGGCGCAATACGCCGCCGATCTGCACGCGCTGCTCCAACAGCTCGGGACCGGGCCGGTGGTGCTGGTCGGCCACTCGATGGGTGGTTACGTGGCGCTCGCCTTCGCGCGCCAATTCCCGGAACTGCTGCGCGGCCTCGTGCTGGTCAGTACGCGGGCGGGGCAGGACGCCGCGGAAGCGGCGGCGGGGCGGCGCGCGATGGCCGCGAAGGTGAAAGCGGACGGGGTGCGGGTGCTGATCGACGCGATGGCGCCCAAGATGCTCGCCACGGGCGATCGGGATCCGGTCATGGTCGAACAGGTGCGTGGTCTCATGGCCGGGACGAATCCCGAGGGCGCGATCGCGGCCTTGCTCGGGATGGCAGACCGGCCTGATGCGGTCGCGCTTCTGGGGCGGATTGCGGCACCGACCCTGGTGATCACCGGGGCGGATGACACGGTCATTCCGCCGGCGGAATCGGACAAGCTGGCGCAGGCAATCCGGGGCGCGCAGCTGCACGTGATTCCGCGCGCGGGCCATCTCGTCGCGTTCGAGCAGCCTGAAGCCTTTAATCGTGTTCTCAAAGAGTGGCTGATCCGGACGGATCCGGCTGCGCGCACGAAGTGAGGAGGGGCCATGAGCGGAATCAAGATTCTGGCGATCGTACTGATCGTGGGCGGCGTCCTGGGGTTGATGTACGGCGGGTTCAGCTATACGAAGGAGACCCATCAGGCCAAGATTGGCTCGCTCGAGCTGTCGATCAAAGACAAGGAGACGGTCAACGTTCCGGTCTGGGCTGGCGTCGGGGCGATCGCGATCGGCGGCGCGCTCCTGCTGTTTGCGAACAAGAAGCGTTAGAAGCCTGCGGCCTCGGCACTCGTTCCGTGGGACCACTCCAGGTGAACAAGAGCTTGAGCGGCGGCGCATCGGTCACCATCCCGCCGACTGCCGCCGGCGGCACCTTCTACCTCCTCGCCTGCGCCGACGACGGCGCGGCGGTGACGGAGCTCAACGAGACCAACAACTGCCGTGCTTCCAGCAAGACGGTGCACGTGAACTAGAGGAGGCTTCTAGCGCCGCCGCAACGCCAGCGCCACCCCGCCCAGGATCAGGGCCCCGGCCACGATGAGCCGTAGTGTGACCGGCTCGCCGAGGAACAGCACGCCGCCGAGGGCCGCCAGGGCCGGGGTGGCGAGCTGCGCCGCGGCGGCGCGAGTGGCCGTCAGGCCGCGGAGCGCCGCGTACCAGATGACGTAGCCGACCCCGGAGGTCAACGCTCCGGAGACGACCGCCAGGATCGCTCCCCCCGGCGAGATGTCGGCTTGGTGGAGGAACGCCAGGCTGACGAGAAGCGTGAAGGGGAGGGCGCGGAGAAAATTCCCCGCGGTCGCGGCCACCGGGTGCGCCACCCTCCGGCCGCGCAGCGAGTAGATCCCCCAGGCGACCCCCGCCACGATCATCAACGCGGAGCCGGCGAGGGACGGCGCCCGCAGCCCGGGCGAGACCAGGTAGACGAGTCCGCCCACCGCGGCCAGGATCCCCCACCACTCGGTCGCGGGAGGGCGCTCTCCCTGCCGGATTCCGGCCGCGAGCATGGTGAGCTGCACGGCGCCGAACGCCAGGAGCGCTCCCGTCCCGACTCCGAGGCTGACATAGGCGAAGGAGAACGGCGCCGCGTACAGGAATAGCGCCAGGCCGGAGAGCCAGTCGCCCCCCGGCCGGCGGCCGCGCAGCAGGAGAATCGCCAGGAGCACCAGCGTTCCGGAGAGCAGTCGCAACGCGGTGAAGCTCGCCGGGTCGATGCTGCCGTCCCCCAGCGCCAACCGGCAGAGGATCGAGTTGGTCGCGAAGGCGCAGAGCGCCAGGGTTGTGTAGAGAATCGTCCGCGGCCGTCCGGCCGGAGCGGCAGCGTCTCCGCGTATCATTCCTGCCGCTCCCTGCCGTGCGGATCGAGATGCCGATCGAGGTACATCCATCCAATCCGTGAGTACCGGAACAGCATTGGCACAAGCGGCAGGAGCAGCGCCGCCGCCAGCAATACAACCCTATGGAGCGGCCAGCGCGGGAACAGGCCGTACCAGAGCAGCGCGGTGAACCCGCCGACGAGCGGCACCGCGAGCGCGTAGCTGATGTACATCGCCCCGACGAAATAGCCCGGCTCGCGCTCGAACCTCAGACGACAGACCGGGCAGCGGTCGTGCATCCGGACCTGGCCGGAAAACACGCGACCCTGCCGGCAGACGGGGCAGAGGCCGCGGCGCATCGCAGCCAGCGTCGAAACCTGCGATTCCTGCGGCATCGGCGAGCAAGCCTATCAGAGCGCGGCGCAACCCGGCGGTTCTGGTATATTCGCGCCGAGCCGACGCCCCCGAGTGAGGACTCCTTGAACCCGCCGCAGCCCAGCATCGCCGACCGCCTGCAGCAGGCACTGCAGGAACGATTCGGTCTCGAAGCCTTCCGCCCCGGACAGCTCGAGGCCGCGACCGCGATGTTCGAGGGGCGCGATCTCGTCGGCGTCATGCCGACCGGGGCGGGCAAGTCGCTCTGCTTCCAGTTGCCCGCGCTTCTCCTCGACGGCACGACGGTGGTCATCTCGCCGCTCATCGCGCTGATGAAGGACCAGGTCGACGGCCTGCAGGCCCGCGGGCTGCCGGCGGCGGCGATGCATTCGGGATTGCGCGCCGCCGAGCGCGCCGCCGTGGAGGCCGAGCTCGCCGCAGGGCAGTTGCGGCTCGTCTACGTCGCGCCGGAGCGCCTGGCGAACGCCGCGTTCCGCGCCGCGCTGGCGCGCGCCAGGGTGGTCCGGCTCGTGGTGGACGAGGCGCACTGCATCAGCCAATGGGGGCACGACTTCCGCCCGGACTATCGCCGGCTGGGCGGCCTCAAAGAGCTGCTCGGCGTGCCGGCCGCCGCCTTCACCGCCACCGCCACCCCGGAGGTGCGGGCCGACATCGCGCGGCAGCTCCAGATGACCGAGCCGCTCGAAATCGTGACCGGCTTCGAGCGCCCCAACCTCACCCTCGCCGTCGAAGCGTGCCGGACCCGGGCCGACAAGGAGCGCGCCTTCGATCGGCTGCTGCACGAGATCGGGCCGCCCGGCATCGTCTACGCGGCGACGCGCAAGAACGTCGATCTCTGGGTCGCCTATTTCGAGAGGCGGGGATTGCGGGCGGGGCGGTACCACGCCGGGCTCGAGGATGCGCAGCGGGTCCGGGTGCAGGACGACTTCCTGGCCGGCCGACTCGACGTGATCGCCGCCACCAACGCGTTCGGCATGGGGATCGACAAGCGTGACCTGCGCTTCGTGGCGCACGCCGACGTGCCGGGAAGCGTCGAGGCCTACTACCAGGAGGTGGGGCGCGCCGGCCGCGACGGCCTGCCGGCGCGCGGGCAGCTCCTGTTCTCGCCGGCCGACGTGCGCACGCAGGAGTTCTTCCTCGCCGGCTCGAACCCGGGCGCCGATCTCTTCCGTCGCGTCTGGAGGCTGCTCGGCGCCTCGGACGATGAGGACGAGATTGAAGCCCGCGTCGTGGCGGGCGTCGGCGCCACGGCCGCCGACGGCATGGCGGCGGCCACCGCGGCGCGCCTGCTGCGCCAGGCGGCGGAGAATGCCGGCATCGCTCCCGGCACGGGGGCACCGCCGATCGATTTCGCGGCGCTCGAGGAGAAGGCGGTCCGCGATCGGCAGCGCCTCGACACGATGCTGTCGTACGCCTTCGGGCGCGGCTGCCGCACCCGCTTCATCTACGACTACTTCGCAGGCAGTGGCCGCGCCGGCGCCATCCCGCGCTGCGGCACCTGCGACGTCTGCCTCGGCTGGCGCAGCGCCGGCGAACGCGCCCTCGACGATCGGGAATTCGAGCGCGTCCGGATCGCCCTCTCCGCCGTGGCGCGATTGCAAGCCAGGTTCGGCGTCGAGCGAATAGCCCAGGTCCTCACCGGCAGCCGCAGCAAGCAGGTGATCGATCGCAACCTCGACAAGCTCCCCACTTTCGGACGCCTGCAGGAGATGGGGATTGATGAGGTCAAGGGTCTGATCGGCGCACTGGTGGAGGCCGGCCTCCTGGAGCGCCGCGGCATCGAGGGCGGAAGCCCGGGTGCCTTCGTCCTGGCGCTCACCGAGGAAGGGGCTGAGGTGATGCGCGGCGAGCGACGCCCGCAGCTGGCCATGCCGGAACCCGAGGCAACCCGCGACCGCCGCGGGAGCGATCGCATCGGGCGGGGTCGCGGCACGCGGTCGACGGCCCCGCCCGCCGCCGCGCGGCACGCCGCCGGCGCGGATCGCGGTGCCGCGGATCACGGCGCCCCGGAGCACGCCGACCCCGCGCTCCTGCGCCGGCTCAAGGAATGGCGATCCACGGAGGCGAAGCGGCGGGGTGTTCCGGCCTACGTCGTCTTCCACGACACGACGCTCACAGCACTGGCGGCACTCGACCCGCGCGACCCGTCGTCGTTGCGATCCGTGAAGGGGCTCGGGCCGGTCAAGCTGGAGTTCTACGGCGAGGTACTCTTGAGGTTGATCTCCGGCCACGCGGCGCCCGGCGACCCGGTGGAATGACGGACGGCCGCGTCACGCGCCGCCTGGTGCCGGCGACACTTTTCGCGCTCGCCGCCCTGCTGCTCCTGCACGCGGCGCTCGCCGTTTCCAGCCTGTGGCGCAACGCGGTCACGATCGACGAGGTGTCCCATCTGCCGGCGGGGATCACCTACTGGCAGCAGGGGACCTTCGCCGTCTATCACAACAATCCGCCGCTCGTTAAGCTGCTCGCGGCGCTGCCGGTGCTGATCTCCCACCCGATCGTCGATTACGACCGCACCTGGGCCGCGGCCCGCGCCGGCGGGTGGGTGCCGAACCAGTCGTCGTTCGGCGCCGACTTCCAGCACGCCAACGCGGCGCGTTACTTCCTGCTCTACGATCGGGCGCGGCTGGTGGTAGTGGGGCTGTCGCTCATGGGCCTCATGGTCGTCTTCCTGTGGGCGAGGGAACTCTGGGGAGATCGAGGCGGGCTGCTGGCCGCGGCCCTCTGGGCGATCGATCCGAACATCGTGGCCCACGCCGGCCTGGTCACGACCGATGCCGGCGCCGCCGTCGCCATCGTCGGCGCCGCCTTCGCCTTCCGGCACTGGTTGCGATCTCCCTCCAAACCGCGCGCGCTCCTTGCCGGTGTCGTCCTGGGCGCGGCGCAGCTGGTCAAGTTCAGCTGCCTCCTGCTCTACCCGATCTTCGCCGCCACAGCGCTCCTGTCATGGCGCTTCGACGCGAGCTTCGGCGCGAACACAGGGCCGCGCCGATCCGGCGCGGACAACTCGCGGGCGCCGGCTCCCCGGGCGCGGCCGTCCGGGGCGAAGCTCGGCGGCGGCCTGCTCATCCTGGCGACGAGTGTCGTGGTGATCAACGTCGGCTACGGCTTCGAGGGGACGCTCCGCCCGCTCGGGAGCTTTCCCTTTCTGAGCCCCGCTCTCACGGTGCCGCGCCATGGCGGCACGCCTGCCGCGCATCCGGCCGCCTTCATGCGCATGCTTTACGAGCAGCGCCAGAACCGGTTCGAAGGGGGTTGGCTCGGCTCGCTGCCGGTGCCCCTTCCGTGGCACTACCTGCTCGGGTTCGACGAGATTCGCTTCGAATCGAACCCGGGAATACCGGGGAGCGGGTTCCCGGTTTACCTGCGTGGCCGGATTCAGCATACCGGCTGGTGGTACTACTACCTCTACGCCCTCGCCGTGAAGATGCCGATCGGCACCTGGCTTCTGCTGCTCGGATCGATCCTGGCGGCGGCCTGCGCGCCATCGGCCCGCGGCGGCAGGTCGGACGAAATCCTCCTGCTCCTCCCGTCCCTGGCCTTTCTCGCCATGATGAGTTTTCTGACCGGGATCGATCTGGGCATCCGCTATGTACTGCCGGTTTTCCCCTTCATCTTTATATACGCCGGCCGGTTGGGCCGGCTGGGCACCCGGCCCGGGGCTCCCGGCCCGCGCCGCCGCCTTCTCGCGGCGGCGATCGCCACCGCACTGGCATGGGTCGCCTTCTCGTCCACGCGGGTCTGGCCCGACTACATCGCCTACTTCAACGAGGCGGCGGGGGGGCCTGGGGGTGGATACCGGCACCTGATCGACAGCAACCTCGACTGGGGGCAGGACCTGCTCGAGGCGAAGCGCTGGCTCGATCGGCACCCGCAGCCGGGCCCCGTCCGCCTCGCCTACTTCGGGGCGGTCGATCCGCGCATCGCCGGCATCGACTTCCGCCTGCCGCCGCGCGACCCGCGCACCGTCCGGGACGGAAGCCTGTCCCCGGAGGAGCGGCAGGGCCCGGAGCCCGGCCTCTACCTGGTCAGCGCCAATTTCGTCTGCGGCCTGCGCCATCGCGCCGATCTGGGGGACGGGCGGATCGTGACCGTGGAGCAGGATGCCTTCGGCTACTTCCGCGATCTGAAGCCTGTCGATCGGGCCGGCTGGTCGATCTGGGTCTACCGGCTGGACGCCGAGGATGTGCGGCGGGTGATGCGCGCCTGGCCGCTTGCGGCGCCGGCCCCGGATTCGTAGAATAGGGACCACATGGCCACCCGGGATCCCTTGGGACACTGCGAGTTCGACGTGGACAACCTCATCCTGCGCCTGGAGCGGACCCTGCCGGCTGATGTCAGCCTGATCACCCCGGTGGTCGAGAACGTCATGGGGATGGTGATGCAGATGGGTTGCGCCGCGGGGCACGAGTTCGAGGTCGAGACCGCCCTGCGCGAGGCGCTCGCCAACGCCATCCGTCACGGCTGCGGGCACGACCGAACGAAGCAGGTCCAGTTCAGCATCGCCTGCGACGAGACCCGCGGCATGCTGATCGTCGTCCGCGATCCCGGCCCCGGCTTCGACCCGAAGACAATCCCGAGCCCGATCGAGGGGCAGGAGATCTACGCCACGCATGGCCGCGGCATCTACCTGATCAACCAGCTCATGGACGAGGTGCGCTACGAGAAGAACGGCGCCGAGATTGTCATGAGGAAGGGGTGATCACCCGGTCCCCGCGCGCCGCAGGGTTCCGCGGCGCGCTCCTGATCTCCATCTTTTTTATGGCCGCCGCTCACGGCATCGCCGCCGCGGCGCCGGCTCCCTGCACCCCGCTGCTCCAGGTCTTCTTCGCGGCCGACTTCAAGGATCAACAGTACCAGCAGAAGGTGTACCAGCGCGTGGCGACGTCCTGGTTGCGTCCGGCCACCAGCCCGCAGCCGAATGGCAAGACGGTGGTGATCGCGATCATCGCCCGGGACGGAAGGGTGGCCCCTCCGATCGTGAACCTCAAGAGTGGATCGGATACCTGGGACGCCGCCGCCCTCGCCGCGGTGAAGAAAGCGGCGCCGTTCGAGCCGCTTCCGCAGAGCTATCCGCGGCCATCCGTCGAGGTCCACTTCCACTTCGCCTGCGCCGGCTAGTGAAAACGCAGGGCCCCAGCCTCACGATAGTCATCCCGGCTCTCAATGAAGAGCAGGCCATCGGCGGCACGATCGAGCGCTGCCTGGCGACCCGTGACCGCCTCCGCGAGGAGGGCGGGGTTGGCCAGGTCGACATCGTCGTCGTCAGCGACGGCTCGACCGATCGCACCGCCGACATTGCGCGCAGCCACCCCGGCGTTACGGTGATTGTTTTTCCGGAGAACCGCGGTTACGGCGCCGCCATCAAGGCAGGATGGGCCAAGGGCGGCGGAGAGCTGCTGGCGTTTCTGGACGCCGATGGCACCTGCGATCCGATCTACTTCGTTGCCATGTGTCGCGAAATCCTGGACCGGGGGCAGGATATCGTCCTCGGATGCCGCATCGGATCGGATTCGAAAATGCCCCGGATCCGCCGCGTCGGCAACAGGATTTTCGCCGTGCTCCTCGGGCTCCTCTCACGCAAGATGGTCCGCGACGCGACGAGCGGGATGAGGGTTCTCCGGAGAGAAACCCTGAAAAAGCTCCTGCCCCTGCCGGACGGGCTCCATTTCACGCCGGCGATGAGCGCTCGAGCCCTGATGGACGAGGACATCGCGATCCGCGAGATTGAGATGCGGTACGAGGAGCGCATCGGCCGGTCGAAGCTTCGTGTGCTCCGCGACGGGCTCCGATTCCTCGCGGTGATTCTCTCTACGGCTGCCTACCTGAAGGTGTCGCGTCTCACCGTCCCCATGATGGCGATGATCACCGTCGTGACCGGCGTGGTCATTTTCGAGCCGGTCCGCTTCTACGTCACCCACGGTCGGCTGGAAGAATGGATGATCTATCGGGTCGCCTTCGCGGGCATGCTCGGGACCATTGGCGTCACGGTGCTGTGCGCTACCATCGTGAGCGAGCACGTCAGCGCCCTGGCACTCCTGCGCTACGGTCGTTTCACTCCGCGGACGCGCGGTCTCTGGCGGTACGAAACGCTGGGAGTGCTGATGGGCGTGGCCATGGGTCTCTGGCTTGTTGCGGTGGGGTTGAACCTGAAGGGTCTTCGCGAGCTGCTCACAACCGGTCATGTGACGTTGCACTGGTCGCGGGTGCTGATCGGGGCGTTCTTCTCGATCAACTTCGCCCAGTTGCTGGCGACGTTCTGCACCCTCAAGATCATCCGCGCGCTACACCAGCGACAGCCTTTCCTCGAATCGGATGGACGGTCAGCGGGGATGGAAGGTTGAGCTTCGATCCCTCCAGCGCTGCGGCTACCGCGAGCGCCGGCTTCGCAGTAGATCCCGGATATGACGGCTCAGGCCGCGGCCGCGCAGCACCTTGCGCGTGAGATGTTTCGCGCCGCGCACCCGGCGGATGCATGCCGGCGCGCCGCAGCGGCAGCGGAACGGCCGGGCCATCTCCCACTCGGTCGCGGGATAGAAGAAGGTGAGGAGCTCGCCCGGGGCGATGGCGCGGCGGGCGACGACCGTGCGGCGCGGGATGTCGAGGCGCACGTTCGGATCGCAGGAGTGGTTGAGCAGGTTCAGACAGGCCGGGTCGTGCAGGTGCCGGTGCCGGCCGATCTGCACCGACTGGTAGGTCGGCCGCGCCACGACCGCGGCGTTCTTCCAGGAATGGATCGCCGTCCCCTTCGGGATCGGGATCGCGGCGATCAGCCCCGCCCCGACCGGCAGGTCGAACCGTTTTCGAAACCATCGACGTCGCTGATTCCGGGTTCTGGCGACCAGGCTGTGACTCCATGGGGCGCGGCGGGCCCTGAAAAGCGGGGCATGGTACCACCCCCCGTCGTCGTGATCATGCCCGGCTGGCGGATAATGGCCCCGCCTTGGCCATGAGCGACGACAATCCCCGCCTCCCGGATGCGGCGCGCCGCCGGAATCGGCTGTTCCTCGCCGGGGTTTCGGCGCTCTTTGTGGTGACCGCCGGCCTTATCGTATTGCGCGATCGGCTCGCGGTTCCCAGCGTGCCGCCCGCCCTTGACGTCCCCGGCATCCCTGTCTACGCTGTCTCACGACAGGGGGGCGTATCGATGACGTGGTGGCTCTGGGTCGTCGTGGGATTGATCCTGCTGGCGCTCGAGATGGCGACTCCAGGAGGCTTCTTCATCGCCTTCTTCGGCGTCGCGGCGCTGCTGGTCGGCCTGCTCACCGGGATGCATGTCCTCGGTCCCGTCTGGCTGCAGTGGCTGCTCTTCTCGATTATCAGCGTCGCCTCGGTGATGTTCTTCCGCAAGCCGCTCCTCGAGTGGATGAAAAAGCGCGAGCCGCAGCGGCCGGCGGTCGA
>JAYUCR010000146.1:0-2100 GCA_043740165.1 Acidobacteriota bacterium
CCGACTCCTCGCCCGGAGCGTAGTTTCCGTTGCCGCCCCCCTGCCCCCCCGGTATACTCCGCCTGCTGCCCCGGGAGGAAGGGATCCGATGATGTCGAAGAAGTGGACAGCCACCGTCTGCGCCGTGCTGGCGACCTGCCTGACCTGCTCGAAGGACAAGAAGGAGGTCAGCGACATCCTGCCGATTCACGCCACGCTCTCCCTCACCGCGGTGGCGGGCGACCCGGTCGTTTTCTTTCAGCGGAACCCATCCGACGTGAGCTCCGACGACGACGTGGTGATCGTCGACGTGATGCTCCGCAGCAGCGCCCTGCAGTCCTTCGAGGCCTTCGACCTGGAGATCCGCTTCGATCCCGGCCTGGTGCAGATCGGACAGGTCAACGATACCGCCACGCCGTTCGGGAATTGCGACTCGGGCAGCGTGTGCGCCCCCATCTGCCTGAACAACGCCGGGACGCCGAGCCCGAACGCGAACGTCACCGGCGATCTCATCATCGGCGTTGCCGCCAGGCCAGCGCCTTGCATG
Source organism: Acidobacteriota bacterium (assembly GCA_043740165.1). Lineage (GTDB taxonomy): Bacteria > Acidobacteriota > Polarisedimenticolia > Gp22-AA2 > Gp22-AA2 > JAYUCR01. The sequence goes on from JAYUCR010000146.1 coordinate 527, forward strand.
ACAGCCGCCGTGCCTCCCGACGTCAAACTCCTGACCCTGGCATTCATCGCCGCGGCCGCCGGCACCAGCACCCTGGAATTAGTCGACGGACCGGGCACCGGAGATTGTGAGATACTCTCCGGCGGTTCGCCCCTGCCGATCCCGTGCAACAGCGGGAGCGCCACGGTGATCGCCAGTCGCTGATCGCCCTGCGAGCCGGATGTCTCAAGCCGGACTACCTCGTATCGGGCTCGTCCCGGGCCCCCGGAGGATTGGATGGAGGAGAAAGTCGTTGCCCACTACCGCGACGGCCGCACGCTGCGCGGGCACACCCACGATTTCCGCCCCGATGCCGATACCTTTCACCTGCTCCCGAGCGAAGGAGGGGGGATCCCGACACAACTCAAGCTATCCGAGCTCAAGGCCCTTTTCTACGTTCGCGACTACGGGCTGATGCGCCGGCAGGTGGACCGCGCCCGCCGGTTCGGGCCGGCCAGCCAGGGCCAGAAGACCATCATCGAGTTCCGTGACGGCGAGAAGCTCTGGGGCTTCACCGAGGAGTATTCGCCCAACAGCCACGGCTTCTTCTTCACCCCGGCCGATCCGCAGGAGAACAACATGCGGATCTTCATCGTCAACGCTTCGGTCAAGCAGATCACCTTCGAGGACTGAGGAGGCAGGCGGATGCTGAACTGGAATCGTGTCCAACGGGGTGCCGCTCTCCTTCTGGCGCTGCTGATGCTCCAGGCTGCGACGCTCCCCGCTTCCGCCGCCACCAACTCGGCGCGCTACCGCTTCGAAGGCAACCGCTGGCTGTCGCTCGACCTGGCCGTGGCCGACGTGCGCACCGACGTGATCAAGTTCCAGTGGCCTTCCACGGTGATGAACCTCAAGACCGGATACAAGGCGGTAGTCAAGGTGGTGAACGGCTCCTCGCGGCAGGTCTCCACCGGCATCGCCGTCGCCCTGTACGACAGCGAGGGAAAGCTGATCGGCGCCGGCACCACCGGGACGAAGCTCGGCACCATCGATCCCGGCGACAGCGCCGAATTCACGGTCGATTTCGATCATGTGATCGAGCGGCTCGAGCAGGCCACGCAGTTCCAGATTGCCCTGCAGACGCGCTGACCCTCTCGCCCTGACCCCCTGATGGCCCCTCCCCGGGCTCGAACCTATATTCGAGCCCATATCGGACCCGATGCCGGGTCCTGGGGAGGGTTTCATGATCCGCCGTGCCGTGCCGTTCGTCGCCGCCGCCGTCGCCATCGCGCTCATCCCGTCCGCGGCCCTGGCCGCCGACCTCTTCTACAGCGCCACCCTCGGCCTGCGGATCGGCGACGATGCCCGGTTCTTCCTCAACATGACCAACCAGCACTATGCCGGCCCGGCACCTCTCGCCACGTCGATCGTCAAGCGCTGCGCCCGGCCGGAGGACGATTTTCCGGTCGTGATGATGCTCGCGCATGCCGCCGGTCGCCCCGCCGACGCCGTCCTCGCCTTTCGGCTGCGCGGCCTCTCCTGGTCGGAGGTCATGACGCGCATCGAGCTCTCCCCCCGGGTCCTGTTCGTCGGCCTGGATCACGATCCCGGCCCCC
>JAYUCR010000147.1:0-5121 GCA_043740165.1 Acidobacteriota bacterium
ACCGGGGGCGTGATGTCCGGACGATCGGCATCGAGGATCGGGTCATCCGGTGACGATTGGGCCCCGCTGCCGACGCCGCTCGGACATTCGGGGCAGGGCGGACCCGACCCCGCCGGCCCGGATCCATCGCCTGAGGGTCCCGATCCCGAGCCATCGTTCCCGTAGGAGCCCGGCGTTGCACCGGTTGCCGACTCGCTCGTCGATGCGGGCGTCGACTCGGGCGGCGCCAGGGGGATGACCACGGGCCGTGGGGCTGGCGGATGGATCGCGGGGGCCTGTGCAGTTGCGGCATGGGCGGTTCCAGTGCGCGGGGTCATTCGCACTGTCGAGCCGCCCCCGCCCGACGGCCTGCGCACGACATAGATCGGGGTGATGCTGGCCTTCGGCGGGTCGACACTCTCAACGGTCAGCAGGTTGGCCAGGAGAAGTGCGGCGGCCGCGATCGTGTAGGCCGCGATCACGAAGGTGATGGCCGCGGCGCGGCCGAGAAGCGGCGGCACGGCGCGGCGGCGGGAAACCAGCGGGGCGGTGAGAAGAGGTTCCGGGGTCATGGGAGCGCCTCCGGCAATGCGAGAAGAACAGGTCGGTCCGGCGGCCCGTTTCCGGGCGGCCGGTGCGGGCGAAGCCCGGGAACGAAACGCGAGTCGTCGCCGGACCGACCAAACTGCATCGGGACAGTACTGCGATGGCGACGGGACTCGGACGGGAATCGCTTCGGCCCTGAGGGGGCGGCACCGCGTCGTCAGCGGAGAATGCGCAGCAGGAGGGGAGGATGGTGCGCCCAGCAAGACTCGAACTTGCGACCTTCGGATTCGTAGTCCGACGCTCTATCCAACTGAGCTATGGGCGCGTGTCCCACGCGTCACGTCAACGCCTGCGGGGGCGGAGTCTACCACAGGGTGGAGCCGAGCGCGGCGGCTCAGGCCCCGGGACGCTGGACGCGCCAGTACGATTTGCCGGCCTCGGGCAGGGTGTAGACCGGATCGAAGTATTCGTAACGGCGGGTCATCGCCTCCGGGTCGTCGGCCTCGATGCCGGTGCGGTAGTTCTTGGTCCAGTAGGTGATGCCGCGCTCGCGGTCGTAGTCGCGCACCTGGTTCACCCAGCGCTTGCCGACGAACGGCACGTCGCAGACCATGCGCGGGGTGGCGAAGCCCGGCAGGTATCCCATGATGTCGTGTTGCAGCGCCTGTGCCTCGTGCACCGCCAGCCGCCAGTGCTCCGAGTTCGGGATCATGTCGCACATGTAAAAGTAGTACGGCATGATGTGGGCGTGATCGAGGAGTGTGAAGCAGAGCTCGAGGAGCGCTTCCGAGCTGTTGTTCACCCCGCGCATCAGCACTCCCTGGTTGCGGACGTCCCGGTAACCCATGTCGAGCAGCGATTGCACCGCTTTCGCCACCAGCGGCGTCAGCGAGCGCGCGTGGTTGACATGGGTGTGCACCGCGAGGTCCACCCCGCGCTCGCGCGCCTTCTTCGCCAGCCGCTCGAGGCCGTGCCGCACATCGTCCTGCAGGAAGTGCTGCGGGATCGCCATCAGTCCCTTGGTCGCGAGGCGGATGTCGCGGATGTTGGGGAGGTCGAGGATCGCCGAGACGAACTTCTCCAGGACGGCGATCGGCAGGTTGGCCACGTCGCCGCCTGAAACCACCACGTCGCGCACCGAGGGCGTGGCCTTGAGATACTCGAGGATGCGGGCGTAGCGATCCTGCTGCTGCAGCGTGAAGCGGTGCTTCTCGATCTGCGGCACGTCGTTGCCGACCAGATCCATGCGCGTGCAGTGGCCGCAGTACTGCGGACAGGTGGACAGCAGCTCGGCGAGGACCTTGGTGGGGTAGCGGTGGGTCAGCCCCTCCACCGCCCACATCTCGGCCTCGTGCAACGAGTCGCGCTCCGCCTTCGGGTGGCTGGGCCACTCGGGATCGCGATCCTCGAACGCCGGCAGCATGTAGCGCCGCAGCGGATCGTTCCAGAGATCGTTCTCGTTCATGGTGTTGAGCATCTGCGGCGGCACCAGGAGCGACATGGTGGCGCGCTCGCGCTGATCCCGCTCGATGCCGGCAACCAGGGATTCGGGGAGCAGGCTGCCGAAGACCTTGCGCAGCTCGGCCAGGTTCTTGACCGTGTGCTTGCGCTGCCAGAGCGCGCTCTCCCATTCCGCCTGCGTCACCTCCCGGTAGGCGGGGAGGCGGCGCCAGTCCGGCTCGACGAAGTCGTGACGGAGCGGATAGTGGAACGGTTGATCGCCGGCGCGCACGGCGCGCCCGGCAGCCATCGGCGGGGTCATCGTATCCATAGGAGTGATTATCCAGCACTCTCCGGGCGCGTGCGCCCCGGGGATCGTTGTTTCGTATAGCGGACCGTGGTTTCTCTGGCAGCGCTATTGTAAGGGCTTTCCAGGCCGGCCGCAAGGCGCGTCGCCGCTTCTTCGGGCCCACGGGGCCGTGAGACACCTGGGCTATAATCCGCCCCCTCCATGGCCATCCTCACCTTCTCTCACCTGCGCAAAACCTACGCGACGACGATCGCCTCGGACGACGTCTCCTTCGAGGTGCGTCCCGGAGAGGTCTTCGGCCTGCTCGGCCCGAACGGCGCCGGCAAGTCGACGCTCATCCGGATGCTGATGAACATCATCGTGCCGGACAGCGGCGAGATCCTGCTCGACGGCCGCCGGCTGACGCCGCAGGACCGCGATCGGATCGGCTACCTTCCGGAAGAGCGCGGTCTGTACCGCAAGGAAAAGGTGATCGATGTTCTGGTCTACTTCGGCATGCTCAAGGGGATGGCGCGCAGCCGCGCCCGCGAGCGGGCCCTGTCCTGGCTGGAGCGGATCGACCTGAAGGAAATGGCCGATCGCCGGGTCGATCAGATGTCGAAGGGGCAGCAGCAGAAGGTCCAGATCGTCGGGACCCTGCTGCACGATCCGTCGATCATCGTCGTCGACGAGCCCTTCTCGGGCCTCGATCCGATCAACACCGTCCTGGTGCGCGAGATCCTGCAGGAGCGCCGCCGCGCCGGGGCCATCGTGGTGTTGTCGACGCACCAGATGCCGCTGGTCGAGGCGTTGTGCGATCGCGTGGCGATGATCCACCACGGCCGCCTGGTGCTGTACGGCGATCTGGAGGAGATCCGCCGGCGGGAGCGCGAGGTGTCGGTGCTCGTCGGCGCCGAGGGCGCCCTGCCGCCGCTGCCGCTCGTGGCGCGCGCCGAGAACCAGGGGCCGCACACGCGGCTTTTCCTCAAGCCAGGCGTGCTGCCGCGCGACTTGATGGCCCTGCTGGTACAGCAGGGAGTGACATTGACGCATTTCGAGGTGGTGCGCACGCCGGTGGAGGAGATCTTCGTCCGCACCGTGCGGGAACTGGAGCCCGGCGCGGATCTCTCTCCTTCGGCCGCCGCGCGTCCCGCGGGCTTGGTCGCGGCGGGTCCGGCATGAACAAGATCGGCATCGTGATGAGCCGCGAGTTCCTGTCGACCGTGAAGCGGCGGTCGTATCTGATCGTCACCTTCGGGATGCCGTTTTTCGTCTCGCTCTATCTGGGGCTGGTCGGATTCCTGCCGGCGCTGTTCATGGCGCAGAGCGGCGCGTCGAACAAGGGGATCGGCATCGTCGATCTGGCGAGCGTGGTGCGGCAGGAAGAGATTCCCGGACTGGCGCAAGGCACCCAGACCGACCAGGATGTGCGCGAGCTGACCAAGCGCCTCGGCGCCTCGGGCTCCGCGGTCAGCCGGATGGCCGCCGCGACGCTGGAGAAGACCGCCCCCAACGTGACCGTCACGATGTTCGCCGACCGCGACGCGGGTCTGGCCGCGTTGCGCGCCGATGAGATCGACCGGCTGTACGTGCTGCCCGCAGAGTACCTGAAGGACGGGGGGATCGAGGCGTACCAGCCGAAGGACGCCACCGTCAGCATCGGGAGAGCCCGCAACCGCGAGGCGCTCGAGCGGCTGTTGAGCCGCTCGCTCCTCAACGGCCATGTTTCCGAGGAGATTCGCTCCCGTCTCGAGGAGCCGGTCAACAGCGCCGCGACGCGGTCGTTCACCATGGACCGCAACGGCCGGGTCGAGCCGCTGAACATCCAGGCCCGCATCGCCCGCATGGCGATCCCGGGGGTCTTCGCGCTCCTCTTTCTCATGTCGGTGATGATCAGCTCCGGCTATCTGCTGCAGGGCGTGTCGGAGGAGAAGGAAACGCGCGTCATCGAAGTGATCCTGTCGTCGGTCCGGCCCGATCAGCTGCTGTTCGGCAAGCTGCTGGGGCTCGGCGCCGCGGGACTCCTGCAGCTGATCGTCTGGATCTCGGTCGCCACCATGGCCACCAGCCTGCTCGCCGCCGCCGCGCTCGCGGTGCTCGATTTCAAACTGTTCGCCGGCTGCCTGATCTTCTTCATCCTCGGGTTCCTGATGATCGGCAGCCTGATGACCGGCACCGGCGCTCTGGGCACCAACGCCCGAGAGAGCCAGCAGCTGGCGACCCTCTGGACCACGCTCACCATCGTCCCGCCCGCGATCACCTGGATCGGCATTCTCGACTCGCCGAACGGGGCGCTGGCGCGCGCCCTGGGATGGTTTCCGCTCACGGCGCCGATCACCATGATGCTGCGGCTCGGGACCGGGCAGGTGGCCTGGTGGGACATGCTGGTGGCGATCCTGAGTCTCGTCGTGGGGGTCTACCTCGCGGTGCGGATGTCCGCGGCGCTGTTCCGCCTCGGCCTGCTGATGTACGGCAAGCGCCCGACGGTGCGCGAGATCTTGAGGATGCTGCGGTACGCCTAGGCGCCCTGGGAGCCGGTCCGAGACCTGGAATCGTCCGGCGCGGCGGCTGTTCCCCGTCCGAGGTGCAAGAGGTGGTACAGCACGGTCATATAGATGATGACCGGTACCGCCAGCAGCATAATCACCCCCAGCCAGAGAATGCCGAGCGGGACGCAGACGACGCGCTGGAACAGGCGCAGCTCCCGCTTCACGCGCCGTTCCCCAGGATCGCCTCCACCGCGCGCGCGGTGTCCGAAAAATCAGTCAGGCATTCGGCGGGGCGCAGCGACCGCAGCGTCGTCGCCGAAGTCCAGCCGGTGGCGACCGCCACGGCGCGGGCGCCGACCGACTTCCCGCACAGCACGT